>NZ_JAUBOY010000024.1:0-114427 GCF_036700465.1 Microcoleus sp. T3_A4
GAGATTGCACTCACTTTTTTCACTTCTCTATTTTATTGCGATCGCATTCCTCTTTAAAAACTGTCCGGAGTATTGTTCTAATGCTTTTTGATAAAACTCTACTGCTTGATGATATTGATTGAGATAGTGGTAAACAACGCCTATTTTGTGAAGAACTTCCCCCTCACCTGGGCGATCGCCGATTTTTCTCCTAATCTCCAAAACTTGTTGGTAGGTTTCCAGTGATTTTTGTAGCTCGCCGCTATTTAATTGCTCGTTCCCCTGTTGAAACAGTCTATCTGCTTCAGTTTTAGTATTTTGGGCATTTTGTGCTTGTTCTGGCACTTCCAGCGCTAAAGCATTCGATCTTTGTAACAGGGGGGAGCCGAGCAAAAGCAGGTAGCAAAAAATAAAAGTTGATATCAAAGATAATTCCCTCACTTTTAGCTAACCCCAAACAAGTTTACCTCAATAGGTCATTTGCCTTAAGAACAAGAAATTCCTAACCTGTAAGCTGTTCTATATTTAAACTGTGTGTCAAAAATCAATAAAACTCTTGTGGAACGGGCTTCTAGCCTGTCCCGATTTTCCAATTTAAATGCGTAACAGCTTACGAGCGGCTATATTACCTGGGTGGTCTGGTCTGACACTAGGAGGATCTTTCATTGGTGGTGTGTCCGGAGTGCTAGCTGCTACACCAGAAATTAAAATAGTTTCTCCAGCACCAGGCCTCAACCCGTTTGGTACAGAAACTAATTCCTCAGCTACCTGACTCGCAGATTTTTCATTACTCATTTTCGTTCTTGCCTCTCACCTCATGATTTCCAATTTCATACTCCCTCTAAAAACAGTTCTCCGGAAAAAATCAAAATTTTCTCTAAATTAACTCCCCAATCCTCCGGCAAAGCGTTGCGGTTTTGCCAAACTTACCTTGAGTTTGGCAATCTGCGTTTCAATTTCCTTGACTCTTGCCGTATTTCCTAAAGCTTTGTGACTGTTTATGGCTTGCGTCAACCAGCGAAGTGCTTCTTGCTTCTCACCGATCGCCCCGTACAACTCCCCCAAAGCCTCCTCTAACTGCGCTTGCTCCCCGATGTCTTTGGCTGCACTAGCTAATTCCTGTGCTTTTAGATAATTGCTCTCTGCCAGCAATGTCACCCCTTCTTCCCAGAATAAATCGCCGAGCTTGCGATAGGCAATAGCTTCTTGAAAACCCGTTGCTACCAATGCTTCCAATGTCTCGATCGCCTCAGATTTCAAATCGGAACCGATGTAAAAATAAGCACGTTGCAAAGCTTTGGTTTTCTCGGCAATTTTTTGACTGTTAATTTGCTCGATCGCCCCTTTCACCAGTTGCTTTTGGGTCGTTGGTAGCATTCGGAAGCTGCGATCGGGCAGTTTTTCCTCGTCCGATGTCCTGCCGTTCTCAGCTTTTACCACCAGTAAATACACAAATCCCGGTTCCAGTTGTGGTGTTCCCGGATACACTACTTCATTTCCATTAACTTTTGTTTCCCAAATTGCCCGATCGCCCTTCACTAAACTAACAATATAATTATTAACACCGGGAACTTTATTCCAACGCAATTTCGGTCGATCGTTCAGCAATAAAGTGCGCCGAGGACTGATAATATAAGGAATTAAGACATCCAGAGGCCCGCGAGGATCGGCAGTATAATCGTCACAGTCGATCGCTAGCATTTCTTGTTGAGAGAGATCGGAAACTTGGGGAGTCAATCTATTAATTACAGGATAAACCTTTGAGGCTGTTGCGATCGAAATTAAAGGTGTTAGCCCAAAAATAACAAAGTAAGTAAATGTTTTGCTTTTGAGACTGATTAGTGTCAACTTGGATGGAGGATTATTTTTCATTACCTAAATTATCTATAACAGGAGTTACAGCACATTCCACATTTATCAAGTACATCCCGGAGCGATATATCCCTATAGGGACTTAGGCAGTGCCTTTCGTCGTGTTAACTCGATCGGGAATATCGATCGGGCCTCAAATACGGCCTGGGGTTTAAACTCCTGGCTAATAGCCAAAGTCCTCTAAAAGAGGACTGGTATAAAATCCGGGTTTGATATTTCCTTTATTTGTCATTGTTGGCGCCCGCTTCACAATCGAATAGACTGTGAAAGTGTTTATTAGTCCTCTTTTAGAGGACTTGTGCTTTGAGGCAGGGGTTTAAACCCCTGCCGGACTATCGGGGATACGCTATAACTGTAATTTTTCAAAATTTTTGCTAAATTCTTGCAGCACCCATCTCTGTTCTTCAGGAAATTCAGAGGACAAATTATTATAGCATTTTTTCCAATTAAATCGAGATTTTTGTTGATTTCCTTGACGTTCTAAAAGAACAGCTTCCAGACAGTAAGCAACAGAGCGATCGCTAGAAATATTAATCGCTTTCTTCAGATTATTGTTAGCCTCTTCATATCGCCCTAACTCCAACTGCGCCCAACCTAAATTTTTGTAGACGGCATACTTAATTTTGTCATCTTTAGCAAGTGGCAAAGCTTTTTCTAACAGCGGTAGAGCTTTTGCATATTGTTTGTCTAAAATTTCTAACCGTGCCAAATTATTCAAAGCTTGATTAAATCCAGCATTTACAGCAATTTGATAGGCAGCGCGAGCCTTTCCATACTCGTGTTTGTCTTCATAAAGCACGCCTAAATTATAGTTAGTCTTGCCGTAATTAGGTTGAAATAAGAGAGCGGTTTTATAATATAACTCCGCAGTATTTAAACGTTTGTCTTTGTAAGTTAAAAAACCTTCTTTGTTAAGATAAAATACTATTTGGGGTGATAGCGTCCACAAACCGCCTAGGAAAAATAAGCTACCTAGAGCTAGTTTACTTACCCAGTTAAAATTTAGCCACTCCTTGATAGGATGCGTTTTACTGGGTTCTATCGAATGATTAATTTCTGGCACTGGTTGCGCCAAGCTCTCCAAGGGCGATCGCGAGTTTACCCCTGCCAAAATTTGCAATATTTCCTGGCAAGTTTGCGGTCGCTTTCCGGGAAAAATCGCCATCATTCGGTCGAGCGAATCTGCCAGATGCGGTGAAACTTGCGTTGCTTTATCTCGCCATATCAATTCACCATTGTCAGGATTTTTAGGTAAATCGATGGGCACTTTTCCTGTCAGTAAATAAACAAAAGTACGTCCTAGAGCAAAGAAATCAGATTGCGGTACTGCATGACCCTCTGCTTGTTCGCTGGGCGTATAACCAGCGGAAATAATCGCAGTTCCAGTATAATTTTCTTTTTGCTGTCGCAGGTAAGTTTCTGTTACTTCTCGCACCGCACCAAAATCTACTAATACCAAGTCTCCATCGGGTTTTAACATGATATTGGACGGTTTAATATCTCGGTGAAAATACTGCTGGTCGTGCAGTAAATTGAGAATTTTTGTTAGTTGAGTTAACCACTCAATGGCTGTTTCTGTAGTTATTGGTTGATTAGCTCTTGCTAACATCCACTCTTGTAAATTTTGGCCTGGTATTTTCTCCATTACCAGACATGGTAACGGTTTGCTACTACCTTCAGGCCAAGTAAAATAGCCGTCTGTTTCTACACGAGGAATGCCAGGATGCCTTTGGCTCATTAAGAACTCTGCTTCTCGCTGAAATAAAATGGTGGCTTTTTGCTTAATATCTGGGTTATTAAAGTTATCCAAATTCAAAACTTTTAATACTTTGATAATACCACCATCATCTACTTCAAAAATATCGCCAAAGCCACCGCCGCCAATGCGATCGATCACTTGATAGCGACCTTGAAGTAAAAACCCTGGATAAATTAAGCTACTTGAAGTCATCTTTCTGTTTCTCCCAGCAGTTTTAAAATATTTTTTTCAGCGTAGTTACCAGCTTGAGAAGGAGATTTACGCAATTTTAATAAAAGTTCTTCTAGCGGCTTTTGAAAAGGACTCCCCAGTGTCAAGTTCAAACGCTCTCTAATTATATTGAACATCGGGTTTTGCTGAGTAGTTTTAGCACCGTCTATTTCCGGGTTTTCATCTAAACCATGACTTCCGATTAAACCTAGGTGTTCGAGAGATTCCGCTTGCATTGCTTCTCGAAGATTTTGACATATTTGTTCAGCAAGTTTATGAGTAACATATTTCATCATCACAGGTTCGAGAGTGAATTTGGATTCAGCACTCGAAGGGGAAAGCTCTTTTTCGATTAAGGAACGTCTTACCAAGGATTCTAATACTGTTAGTAATTCTGAACTAGAAACGTCGGCTGATAATTTTGCTTTCAATTGGTTCAAGGAAATCGGCTGCTGTTCAATTACCAGCCAGTACATCACAGCTTTTCCTACATCTGATAACCGCTGAAAATGTTCGTTAAGTAGATTGCCAAAAATATCGCCAATAACTAAGGAGCTTTGAGCGATAAATTGACTAATATTGCCATTAAACAACTCTTGAATTGTGGTACCAGTAAATTTCAGTGCAGCAGGATGACCTCGGTATATTTGTATCAGTTCATCTAAGCCGTTTTCTGAGGCAGAAAACCCAATGGCCGCCAAAAGCATTTTTGCCTCTGTTTGTTTTAAGCCTTTAACTTGTAATGTACGCACAGGTAAGGTTTCGCCTGCTAAAGAGGATATCTCTACAGGTTTTTCTCGCGATAGGAGTAACAAGCAGCTTTGATGCCGCTCTTCTCCGATTCGCCGCAGTAGTTGACCGTACCCTTGATAACCGTCTCGGTAGTACCCAGCAATGTCTCCACTTCGCAAAATCATTTCCCAATCATCTAGGATTAGCAAACAACGGCGATCGCGCAAACTCTTGAGCAGGGAAGAAATTTGCTCGTCTACAGTGGTTGGAAGTTGCGTGTCTTGGGAACTGCTTGCAAATGAATTCAACTCAGTCAAGATTGTGAGTAAGGGAGGTGCATGGCGGAGACTGCGCCAAATTAGGTATTCAAAACCACCCTGAATTTGTTCTCCCAGTTTAGCAGTCAGAGCCGTTTTACCAATACCTCCCATACCCAACAGCGCCACCAAGCGACAGCGATCGTGGAGTATCCATTGACTGAGAGTGTTTAGTTCTAGACTGCGACCGAAAAAAAATGAGGCATCCGGCGCTTCACCCCAATCTTGGCATAAAGGAGTGCTTGTAACTGCAATTGGCTGTGCGACTGTCTCTGACTGCAAGAGCGATCGCCTTTCCAATGCCGCTTGAAAGTTTTTTTTACTGACCCTTTCCCCCAAAGCTTCAGAAAGCAGCTTCCATAACTTGGGGCCCACATCTTGCATCAGGTATTCGGCAGCATATCCGTAAGTCTCTGCAATCTTATGATACTCATGACCGTTCCAAGATCCTGTCAGAATTATTACTTCTATATCTTTTAAGTGTCTGTTTGTTTTGGTAAATACGGCTGTATCTGCGAGTTTCAGCGCTTCTTCAAAATTCATAAGGTTAAAAAATTTTAATTGGATCTTGAGTATAACCTGAAGTTTACTGAGGTTTACTTATTTAAACTCAGCTTGCCTCATTATTTTTATTTTTGTATTGAACTTTAACAACTTAGGTTATCTATATAGACCGTACAATAACAACTCGCTACTGTATAAATATCAGCTAAAACAAACGAGCTGAAGCCAAATCAATCATTTACAACACTTACCTTGAGTTAAATTATGTCTATTAATCATAACGTTCCGTATTTCAGTCAAGAAGATAACGAGATTGAACCCTGGCGCACTTGCGGTGCTACAAGTTCGGCAATGTGTCTGAAATACTTTCAAGCTGCAGATTTAGGCCCCTTTGCACAGTACGAGGATGATGTTAAAAAACGTTTCGATCGGCTGGGAATAGATCACGGTTCTCCCGATGGCATCAAAAGATTGTTAGAGGGTTTAGGGTTGAGAGATAAGTTGACATTAAAGGGAAGTCTTTCAGACATCACTCGCTCTCTCGATTCTGGCGAGATCTGTATATTGCACGGTTTTTGGACGAATTCAGGTCACATTCTAGTTATTCGCGGTTATAACGCCAGTGGTGACTTTTTTGTGAATGACCCAGCAGGAGAATGGTTCCACTCAGGCTATCGGAAAAATTCCCGATTTTCACCAGATAACAAGGGCGAAAACAAGTTATACAGCGGTAAATTGATATCCTCCGCGGGCAATGCCTCTAGTTTGCGTGAAGCTTTATCTTTTTATGACAATTGGGACAGTAGCACGATCGAATCTACTGCAACAATGTGGCTGCATCGAATTTCTAAATAGCCGAAAAACTTACTGCGTTTGCAATTAAAATTGCGTCCGGTAAAGCCCCTGAATAAAAAAAGTTTGTAGTGAGGACTTTAGTCCGCGTTTTTCCCAAACCTGCAACAAAAGACTGAAGTGCTTACTACAAACATCATTACTACTTGGAGAACTGAATATGACCATTAAAAAAGTCGAGTTACAAATCAATGACGGGATTATTGATAGCCCTCACCTGATTGACGAGGTAGAAATCCTGCAAAGGCGCTTGAAAGATTGGGGATTATTACCCAAAGATGCCAAAATTGACGGACTTTTTGGGTCTGTCACAAAAGCAGCAGTCGAACAATTTCAACGGATGCGCCCTGCTAATAAAAGCCAATTTGTCCCCGGCGGACTACAAGTTACTGGAAAAGTCGATCGCAATACCTGGGCCGAGTTGCTGAAGGTGAAGCCAGAAGAAATCGCAATAGTTAGTCGCACAGCTAAGATGTGGGATATGCCCGGTGGCTTTCCTGGCGTCGATCGTATTTTAGATATCGCTCAATCCCCGTCGGAAATTCGTCCCTTTGCTAAGAAAAATTTGCCTCTTATTCTCGATCGATGTCTCAACGATGGAGTTGTCGATCTAGGGCAAATTGCCTATGTTTTTGCAACGGCCCAACATGAATCCCTTTTGGGACGGTTCATGATGGAATTAGCTGATGGGTCGGATTATGAAGGTCGCGAAGATTTAGGAAATACTGAACCCGGTGATGGCCCTCGCTTTAAAGGCAGAGGTTTTGTCCAAATTACAGGTCGTCGCAACTATGAAAGCTGGAGTGAAAAACTGGGAATTAATTTGGTAGATAATCCTGAAAAAGCGGCTCTTCCTGAAATTGCTGCGATGATTATAGTTCGGGGAATGCGCGATGGTAGCTTTACGGGTGTAGGTTTGAGTAATTTTATTGTTGGCGCCGATCGCGATTTCTATAACGCCCGAAAAATAGTGAATCGACTGGACAAAGCCGACCTCATCGCGGAGTTCGCCCAGTCTTATTTCAACGCCATAGCCTAAACAGAAGTTGCCCCCTCCGTGGGGGAACTTCCACCTAAAAATTCAACAAGTAGGCATTCTGCCTGCCCGATGGTTACTTACCATTTCTATGTATATTTATGAGGTTAATCAAATGACAAATTCTTCTATGGTTGAGACTCAAGCAAACGATGCCGATCGCGGAAAAGATTTTGCACAAGTTTTGCAAGAGGATAATGGAAAATACTCGACAATGCGAGCCATGAGTTTTATTGCGCTGATTGCAGCGATTGTGTTTGGTGCAATAACAATAACTAGCAATGATTCTGAGGGCAAATACATTACAACTGCTTTTTTAGTTGCTGCTTTCGCGCCAAAAGCTGTTCAAAGATTTGCAGAACGTATGTAAATCAAGTTGAGTTAGATGGATGATGAAAGCAGCCGACGTGATGGTAAAATTTGTTGTTGCTAATGCTCGAAACTCTGTATTTTTAACCTCTCATCTCTCTCAACGACCTTATTTGCTCCATCAGCCCGATAGCCACTCGCTATTAGAGTAGCGATCGCACCTCACCCCTTCATCTCCTCACCAAATAACCAGAAATGAAGGTTGCAGGTGCGATCGCCCTCTGCTCTGATTAATGACAACTGACAACTATCAACTGACAACTATCAACTGACTTTCATTCATGCCGCGTACCATCAGGCATCACCGCACCCTTTAAATCCGCCCCTTCTAAATTACTATCCAACAGCCAAGCATTTCTCAGATTAGCACCCTTCAAATTAGCACTTTCCAGATTAGCCATCCACAGATTAGCACCCTCCAAATTAGCCCCCTCCAAGTCAGCATTTACCAGAAAACTACCTTTCATAAAAGCACCTTTTAAGTTAGCCTTTTTTAAATTACTCCCTCCCAAATAAGCATCCTCTAAAAACGCATTTTCTAAATTGCTTGCTTCCAAATTCGCCCCTACCAAATTGCTGCTTATCAGGTAAACCCCAGCCAAATTTGCCTGTTTCAAGTTAGCGTTTACCAAATGTGCGCTCCACAAATTGGCATCTTTCAGGTTGGCTTTTTCTAAATTGACGCCTTCTAGAAAAACTTCGCTCAAATTCGCCCCGGAAAGATTGCAACCTTGACATTCCCTCGCTGTCAGCAATTGCCCGACTTGATGCTTGACTGACGAACGGTTCGCTGCGAAAATTATTAAACCTGTAGTTGCTAAGGCAATAATACTAAAAGTTGCCAGCCCGATCGCACTTACAATCTTCCTTTGTCCCGCGCCTCGAAACATCCGCTTGCAGCCCCTAAAAATTTTTCGATAATTGTTCGTATTTATAACCTAGTTCCTTCCTTCCCCTTCCCCTTATGAAAAAAAAGTTAAAATTTAAATTCCTGACGATCGCACTTATTGTAAGCTTAGCAATAATCGGTGTCGGATGCGATCGCCTTTTCAAAAAACCCTTTCAACTTCCCGCCTCAGCCAAACAAGAACCCTGGCCCATTCAAACAGGCCTCCGAACAGCCATCGTCCGCGACAACATACCAACAGTCAACCGCGTAGTTTTAGTACCAGACGAAGCCACCTTCTTAGCAGCAATCCAAAAATGGAACCTCAAAGGAAACTGGCCTATTCTCATCGAAGACAAAAAATATGCGCCCATGTTTTTGCAGCGCTTTCAACCCGAAGAAATAGTCCGTTTGCCAAGCATCAAACAGCAACTGCCACAAAATCAAAAACTCCAACAATTAATGCTCAACAGCGCAGCAGCAGCTTGGAATGCCACCGATACTCAAACCTTAAAAGCAAAATGGAAGCAACTCGGCTGGGAACCCCCAGGAGTAGTAATCACATCAGAAAACGACCCCGCACGCTCAGCAGCAGTTGCCTTAGCAGCCGCTCACGGTCAACCTTTAGTATTTCTAGAAGGCAACTTGGGAAAACCCAACGATACCCTCAATAACACACAGTGGAAAACTCTGCAACTAGCAGTTACAAAAGCCGTCGAATCAACCGGATATTTTTATTCTCAACTCGCAGACCCGATCGACACAATAACCATTGTACGCCAACTAGCAGTCAAATATCAATCTCCTGAAAAACCCGACGAACAACTAGCTGTTACCGACGGTTTGGGAAGACACCCCAACGGCGAACGCTGGGCGGCTGTCGGCTGGATTTACGGCTCGGAAGTGCGATCGATCTATCAAGCCATGTGTGCCATATTTCTCGACAGCCAAACAGCCATGCTTTATGACAGTTACCCCAAGGAAGGAAATTGGGGAAAATATGAAATGGAGGAAGCAGCTAGCGGACTAAAAACCATAGGTTTGAATGTTGAATTAGTGCAGAAACCAGAATCTAGCCTGGAAAAGTGGCGGAGTTTAGCTTCAAAACCGTGGACATTTGACTTAATATTAATGAACTCCAAAGGCTATCCAAAATCCTTCCAAGTCGGCAACGGCGACGCTTCAGTTGAAGACCTACCAAAACTCCAATTCCCCGCAGCAATCCACATGATCCACAGTTGGTCAGCAGCAGCGCCAGATGACACAAACACCGTTGCCGGAAGGTGGCTAGAGAATGGTGCTTACGCATATATTGGCAGCGTCAACGAACCTCTTTTATCTGCATTTATTCCACCTAAATTAATGGTCGATCGCCTAAAGCGAGGAGCACCCTTTTTAATCGCAGCACGCCAGCTAGAATCCCCACCCTGGAAAGTCGCCACCATCGGCGATCCGCTAATGTCGATCGCCAAACCCAGACCAAGAATCCCGCCCAGTCAACAACCAATGTGATAGTATGCGCGAGCGAGGGATTTAAAATTGGAGATTTAAAATTGGAGATTTGAGATTTGTGGTTGTAAGGTAAAATCTCCAATCGCCAATTCTTTAATTGGAAAGTTGTTTTTTACTGAGTTATATGATATTGCGATTTCACAGATGCGATCGGCATAACCACCCACACGGTAAATATAGTTAATTAGCATTATCGCCAGAGTATATCTAAGTTTGAATGTAACTGAGCATACAATCACGCCAAATCCGCCGCTCCTCAGAATCAGTCATTCCAGCCCAGCAGCCAGCCCCAAAAAATTACCCTAAAATACGCCTTAATTAAGTTGTCAATTCCCCTAAAATCACTCAAAATGAAAATAAGAAATAAATTGTAATATTATATAACTTCTCACCGAAGAATTAACCGCTAAATGAGAGCCATCCCTCCTGTGGATCTGCCGCCACCTGGGCCAACCGCAGCAACTCCCCAAGCCTCCCGACTAAGCCCGGTATTCAACCGCCTGCACCCCAGCCCAGAAACCCTCTTGCTCATCCTCTCCCTAGTCATCGGGGGAGTTACGGGTGCAGGCGTCGTCACATTTCACTATCTCATCCACTTCATCCACAGCCTGATGCTGGAAGACTTCATGGGGGCGATCGCGTCGAAAGGCTCTTGGACTCTAGCCTGCATTCCCACCATCGGCGGAGTCATCATCGGGCTGATGCGGTGGCGATTTCGGGACTTTGGCCCGAATATGTCTTCCTTAATTGCAGCCACCCGCGGCCTGCAAGAACTCTCCCCCCTCAAACCCATCACCAAAATGGTGGCAGCCTCAGTTTCCCTCGGCACCGGCGCCTCCCTCGGCCCGGAAGCCCCCAGCGTCGAAATCGGCGCTAACTTCGGAATGCTGCTGGCTCAAGTTTTGCAGCTTTCCCCAGAACGGCAGCGCTTGCTCCTCGGCGCCGGAGCTGCTGCTGGTTTATCCGCCGGGTTTAACTCTCCCATCGCGGGAGTGTTCTTTGCTTTAGAAGTCGTGCTCGGCAGCACCTTCGCCACTTCCTCAGTCAGCGTTGTCTTGCTCTCCGCCGTAGTTTCCGCGCTCATCGCTCAAATCTGCTTGGGAGCTCAGCCGGCTTTTTCTTTGCCGATCTACGATGTCCGCAGCCCCCTGGAACTGCCTCTGTATATGGGATTGGGACTTTTGGCGAGCGGAGTGTCTCTAGCCTACACAGAAGCAATTCAATTAGCCGAGGGCTGTTTTCAAGGAAAAGTCCGAGGATTTGCTTGGCTCGGACGACTGCCCCGGCCGCTTCACCCGATCATCGGCGGGGCCGGAGTCGGCTTAGTCGCCCTACAATTGCCTCAAATTTTGGGTGTCGGCTACGAAACAGTCCAAGCAATGCTCCAAGATGTTAAATTTTCCTTGCCTTTGCTGCTGCTGCTGCTGTTTGTCAAACTGGCGATGACAGCAATCAGCCTCGGCAGCGGTTTAGTGGGCGGTATCTTCGCTCCGGCGATGTTTTTGGGAGCTTCCCTGGGTTCGGCTTACGGCCTCTTTTTGGAAATGCTGCCCGCAATGAGCGATCGAGTCGCTGGCCCTGCCGCCTACGCAATGGTGGGAATGGCCGCCGTCCTCGCCGGCAGCGCCAGAGCACCGCTGACAGCCATCCTATTGATGTTTGAATTAACCCGCGATTATCGGATTGTCTTGCCTTTGATGGCAGCAGTCGGATTGAGCGTTTGGCTGGTGGAGTGGGTAAACCGCCGATCGACAGCCCACAGCCTCAACCTTCAGCAAATGGGCGTAGACGTGGCTCTCAATACACCGATCAAAGCTAGAGAACAGTTGCAAGATTGGGAAGATGTTCTGGGCGATCGCATCGTCACAGAACTGATTTCTTGCCAACTCCCCACCGAGGGCGAACACAGGGACGATGAGCCTGTGCTGGCGATCGCCAATGCACATTTGCCGGAAAATGTCAAACCATTACCTGAAACAAAATCAGCAGTTTGACTGCTCTCAAATCCCGTTGTTTCGCCAGCAAACCGATCGCCTTAAAGCTAAATCTGACAACCATGATATTTATCAACCCGAAAACCGATTACGCCTTTAAAAAAATCTTCGGTTCCTCAGAAAGCAAAGATATTCTAATTAGCTTTCTCAACGCTCTAATTTATGAAGGCAATCCCACCATCCAAGACTTAGAAATTATCAACCAGAATCTGCCGAGGCAACTTGAAAGTTTAAAAGATACTTACCTCGATGTCACAGCCAAACTAGACGATGGCACCTTAGTCATTATTGAAATTCTAGTTCTCAACGTTCAATATTCTGGCAATCGGGTGTTGTACAATGCAGCCACAACCTACGCATTTCAATTGCAAAGAGGAGAAGGCTATCGAATGCTCAAGCCATTAATAGCTTTAACCATTACAGATTTTGAAATGTTTCGCAACAGCCCTAACTTAATTTCGAGATTTGTGTATAAAGAAGTTAAAAGCAATTTAAACTATCCCGAAGATGCCATGAATTTAGTGTTTATAGAATTACCTAAATTCCATAAAGAAGCAAGTCAACTAGAAACTTTGACAGATAAATGGATATATTTCATGAAATATGCCAGAATTCTCTCAGAAGTTCCCGAAACAATCGATAGCGTACCGGAAATCCACAAAGCATTCGATCTTGCCAATCAAGCCCGGTTAAGTCGGGAAGAAGTAGAAGTTTTGGAACGCAGGGAACAGTTTATTCACGACCAACAGGGGGCAATTATTAAAGCTTTTGAAGAAGCAAGACAGGCAGGAATACAGGAAGCAAGAGAGGAAAGAAAGCGAGAAGAAAAGCTGGCGATCGCCCGACAATTACTCTCACAGCTAGATAATGCCACGATCGGTCAAGTTACGGGGCTTAGCGTTGAGGATGTGCAGAATTTGCGCTCGACCAATTCATAGTTTAAAGTCGGCGATCGTACCTTGAGCCGATCGCCCAACCTCAACCCCTCGACATCGCAGACAGTGGCGCTACCCTCAAATCTGCTCTAAAATAATCAAAAATTATAAACAACAAGCCCAGAGGCGCTGAGGTGACTCCTAACGAGGGAACGGCAAACAGCAAAAGTCAGAAAATACCCGGCAAAACCCCCTTGGGTTCTAGTTACTACAGCTTGTTAGGGCTGCATCCTTCCGCATCGCCGATCGAAATTCGGCGATCGTACCGGGAACTGAGCAAACTCTACCATCCCGATACCACCGAGCTGCCGCCCTCCGTCGCCACAGCCAAATTTCAGCAGCTAAATAACGCCTACGCCACCCTCAGCAACCCAGAACGTCGCCTCGCCTACGACCTCAAAATAGGCTATTCTCGTCTGAACGTGATTCAGTCGCCCCCAGGCTTCAATACTCCGGTTTCGGGATCGGGCAAAAAAACTTCCAACTCCGCTTACCTAGATCCCACGGATCGACCCCTTTCCCCCGGAGAAATGTTCGCTCTGTTTATCATGGGAGCTAGCTTAATCGGATGTTTGGTACTGGCGATCGCGATCGGCTTAATTCGTGGCAATTAAAGCCTCAAATCCCAAATCTCTAATCTCAAATCGGAAATCCTCAATCCGAAATCCCCAATCTAAAATCTCAAATCTAAAATCCCATGACTCTTCCTTCCGCTGACACTCCTTTGTACAACCATCCACTCCCGGAAATCGAGCAGTGGCTAAAAAGCCGTGGCTGCCAGCAAGATCGGCGAGAACTCCACTGCTGGCAGATCGAGCAACTTACATGGAAAGCAGAACTCTCCCTCGATATCGACCAACTCACCGTCCGCTACATCGATGCTGGAGCCGACGGCCAAGATATTCAGCGAGCATTCAAATACTCGCTCTCACGTCAGGACATTGAAGCGGCCGTTTTCTCCGGCCCCTAATTTGATTTTAGATTTTAGATTTTAGATTTTAGATTTTAGATTTGTCCTCCAATCTCACATCTAAAATCGTTATGTGGAGCAGGAGATGAGTGAAATTGGTATGAGATTTTAGATGGGGAATCCAGGTAAAAAGCATCAACCGTGCAAGCATTTACATGGGATTGCGATCGTCCCGGTCGCTCTATTGTGCTGTGCAGGACGCTCGCAGGTGGCGTAAAAACGTTTTTTACTTTTATGGAGATGCTCCCTCAGAATCCACACCTACTTGGAAACTGAAAAATCAACCAAAAAATCTAAAATCTAAAATCCAAAATCCAAAATCGTTACACTTTGCCAAATCGGCGGCTGCGCTTCTGATAATCAGACAAAGCGCGGTGAAACTCCGATCGATCAAAATCCGGCCACAGCGTCTCAGTAATGTAAATTTCCGAATAAGCCATTTGCCATAGTAAAAAGTTGCTCAACCGCATTTCCCCACTCGTCCGGATTAGTAAATCCGGGTCACAAACATCAGCAGTATACAAATAGCGTTTAAATAAAACCTCATCAATCTCCTCCGGCTGCAACTTGCCCTCTTGCACCTGAGTGGCGATCGCCCGACAAGCTTGTACAATCTCCTGACGCCCCCCGTAATTCGTCGCCACAGTAAACAAAATCCCCTGATTGTGCTGAGTTGCCGTCACAGAACGCTCGATTTGCGCCTGCAAAGACTTCGGCAAAGCCTGCAAATTCCCCATAAATTGAATTTGCACGTCCTCGTCCACCATCTCCCGCAATTCTTGCCGCAGCTTACCCTCAAACAAACTCATTAAAAAATCCACTTCCCCGGCCGGCCGCCCCCAATTCTCCGTCGAAAAAGCATAGGCCGTTAAAGCTGGAATCCCCCAATCTTTGCAGCAGCGCAGCAGTTCCTTCAGAGTGCTAGCTCCTCGGCGGTGCCCCGCAATCCGCGGCAACCCCTTCTTCTGAGCCCAGCGCCCGTTCCCGTCCATAATCACTGCTATGTGCTTAGGCAGTAGTTCCTGTTGCAGATCCTCCGGCAACTTTTCCAAGCAAATTCCTTGACTCATGGTTTCTCCCGATTACCCGACTAACGGCGCAGTATCCGTTTTAATAGCGTCACTCCCTTCAATCCTATCTGGCGTCCGAGATTGCCGATCGGAATTGGAGCCACAGCTCTTTCTCCCTCGGACGGAAACAGCTTTGCTTCCAGCAATTCCTTAAGTTTGTTGCTAGTCAAAGGTCGATTTAAAAGTCCCATCTGGGCTAAAGAAATAGAACCCGTTTCCTCGGACACCACCACGCACAGGCAAGCTTGCACCCGTTCCGTAATCCCCATTGCCGCCCGGTGGCGGGTTCCCAACTGCCGCGACGCAGTGCGATCGGACAAAGGCAAAATTACCCCCGCCGACACGATCCGCGAACCTCGAATCAAAACAGCTCCGTCATGCAGCAAAGTTTGCGGCTGAAAGATAGTCTGCAACAATTCTTTAGAAACTTCAGCATTTAGCTTTAATCCCGGCACAGAAAAATCTCGATCGTCGATCGGAGAATCTGTTTCTATAATTAGTAAAGCGCCCGTGCGGTTTTGCGAAAGTTCTTTTACTGCGTCCACAATTTCATCTATTACGCTGTCCGGTTCGGGATTGGGTCGGCGATCGCGTCCAAACAGTTGCCGAAATTCCCCCCGACCCAATTGTTCCAGAAATCGGCGAAACTCCGACTGCAATATTACCGCCATTGCCACAGCAGAACCCGTCACCAAGCTGTTGAGGGCAACGTGCAACAGCCTCAATCCAGCCCAGTTGCTCACCGCCGCCGCCAGCATCAAAATAATAAATCCCCGTACCATCCACAGCGTTCTGCGCTCGCCAACAATGACGAGCACCAAATACGCAAGGGCAAAAACCAGTCCAATATCGATCCCTTGAATCAATAAGGACTGAACCAGGGCCAAGTCAAAGCCAAATTGTTGATTGTTCATGGTTCATCGAACGCTACCGCCTGTGAACCGCGAACCGTGATGCACTCGAACCCGTGAACCATGAACAGTTGTTATAAGGAATACGCTGAAAATCCCCGTGTTTTTAGACCGGGGAGTGTCAATCCAATCGTGTGACTGAACAAGGCAAAAGTTAAAAGTGAAAAGGCAATCATCACTAAGTAAACATGGATTATCTTTCTTTTAACTTTTAACTTTTAACTTCTAAGTTTTTACTTTTGAGCTCCGAGTCGTTCAGGAAGGCGGTCAAGCCTTAGCAAATCCTGGTAAGTTTCCCGCTGTATAATCGTGTTAACTTCCCCATTTCTCACTAAAACCGCTGCCGGTCTGGGTACTCGGTTATAGTTAGAAGCCATGCTGTAATTGTATGCTCCCGTAGCCGTCACCACGAGGACATCTCTAGGCTTACACTCTGGCAACTTAGCATCTTTAATCAGAATATCGCCTGATTCGCAGTGTTTGCCAGCAACTGTCACTGTTTCCGTTAAGGGAGCAGACATTTGGTTGGCTGCGAGAACTCGATAAACTGATTGGTAGGTAATGGGACGCGGATTGTCCGACATACCTCCATCCACAGCTAGATACGTCCGCATTTCCGGAATGACTTTTTGAGAGCCAACAGTATAAGCAGTGACACAGGCTGTACCGACGAGCGATCGACCCGGTTCGCAAAGCAATTTTGGTAATGGCAATTGCTGCCGCTCGCAAGCTGCTACCACTGCGGAGCAAATTGTACGAGCCCAATCTTCTATGCTGGGAGGATCGTCCGCTTCAGTATAGCGAATGCCCAACCCGCCGCCAATATTAATTTCTGTCGCTGGTAAACCATAACTCTGTGCTTTTGTCAAGGCCTGAATTATGACTTCAGCTAAATCGTCATGGGGTTGCAGTTCAAAAATCTGAGAGCCGATGTGAGCGTGTACTCCCACGCAAAATAACGACGATTGTTGGCTGATGAATTCAAAAACTCGATCGAGGGAATTGGGATCGAAGCCAAATTTACTGTCGATTTGACCCGTTTGAATGTACTCGTGGGTGTGACACTCAATTCCAGGAGTAAACCGCACCATAACTCGTGTCGGCCCGCCTGTCTTGCTGCTGACACCCAATTTTCCCAACTCTGCTAGAGTCTCCAAATCAAGCCAATTGTCGGCTACGGTAACGCAGCCGCTTTCGACAGCGAGCTGGATTTCCTCGCGGGATTTGTTGTTCCCGTGGAAGTAGATTTTGTCGGGATTCACACCAGCTTGTAGTGCTGTGTGGATTTCTCCTGCAGATACCACATCTATCCCTAAACCTTCCGAAGCGGCGATCGCGCAAACTGCCAAACAACTCCAAGCTTTAGAAGCATATAGCACTTGAGATTCGCCCGGATAGTACCGTTTAAAAGCATCTCGGTACTGGCTGCTTGTGGCCCGCAGCGTTTCTTCATCTAAAATGTACAGTGGCGAGCCAAATTGCTCCACCAAAGCTGTCACCTCGCAGCCTCCGATTTCCAACCGATCGCGACTGTTAACACTGGCTGTCAGCGGTAAAAGTTCTTGATTGGGCGATCGATTTTGCAGGGCTTGTTGAGACTCAGACAGATACTTAAGTCCCGATTCTACCCCGATCGATTGAGTTGATACCATCTCGCAATAACTATCCTTACGGTCTTTCTCAGTGTACAATTGACCGCAAGCAATTGGGTCATAAGGGCCCAGATTGATGCTTTTGAGTAATTTTAAAATCTAAAATCTAAAATCTAAAATCCCCTGTGCGTTTTATAGAAATTAAACATCTCGCCCCAGAACACCTGCCTAGCGCGGTAGAGCTCGATCGACTTTGTTTTGGGGGACTGTGGACTTTAGAAGGCTACAAGCGCGAGTTAGAGAGTCCTAACAGCGATTTATTAGGTTTGTGGACGTGGGAAACTGAGGACTGTGAATCAGATCCAAACCGGGCGGGCACGGGGACACCGCCCCTACAGATTCCGGCGGGCACGGGGGCACCGCCCCTACAGATTCCGCCAACTCTCATTGGTATCGGTTGTTTGTGGGCGATTTTAGAAGAAGCTCACATTATAATGCTGGCAATTCATCCTCAGTTTCAACGTCATGGTTTGGGACAAGCTCTGCTTTTGGCTTTGCTAAAATCGGCTTGTGACAGACAATTAGAGCGCGCAACTTTAGAAGTGCGGGATTCTAATTTAGCGGCAGTTTACCTGTACAAAAAGTTTGGTTTTAAAGAGGCTGGACGGCGCAAGCGATACTACGAAGACACAGGAGAAGATGCTCTGGTAATGTGGCGCAGCGGTCTGGAAAAACCGGAATTTCAGCAATATTTGGCGGTTGAGAAAGTGCAGATGTGCGATCGGCTGCATCAGAAAAATTGGCATTGGGCGATCGATAGTTTTGAGTTTTAAATGTAATTTATTGAGTCTTTAACTTGCATTGAGAAATAATGGGTTACTCGATATAAATTTAGTTCAAAATCCTCATAGGCAATCAACTTCAGCATGGGAAGAAACCTCTGCCTGCACGATCATACTTACCGCTTTGCTTCGCGCTCGTTTGAACCGTGCAGAGTATAGTCTGAGCCAAACCCCTCGGAGTGTAGCAACACTTACTAATTGATCGGGAGCGAGCGCACAACTGACAACATGAAGAACACCCAAATCTTCAAAGGATCTGAGACAAAATTTTAGATAAAAAAAGCCCAGCTCACTCTTTCCCTCGCAAACCCAAAGATTCTTGAGAGGGACAGCAGCTTAAGGATGAGTTTAGGGGATCGATCGCCCATCTAACCAATAACTTTTGTACAAAACCCGCCCTGTACTTCGAGAATTATCACTTTTGCACCTGCATGACAGCCAAAAAGATTATGCTAGAATCCATCAATACGCAGTCGTAGGTTGGGCACGGGCCGAGAAGAGCAATCTTCTTGCAGTCTAGGGGAGGTTGTAGGTCAGCCACCATTTGGGTCTTCCCAGTTGAAAGCCACCCTGCAACATGAGCCTGGAATCTGCAACCGCAGCCGAGTGCGGCAGATAGGTTGGGAGTGTCGCGCTAGAATAAGCAGTACGAGTTAACACTCGAACACAAACGCTCGTTGTGCGAGCGTGACCTCGAAACGGGCACATAGCAGCAGGTGATGGGAATAAATCATGTTTGAACGCTTCACAGAAAAAGCAATAAAAGTAATCATGTTGGCCCAGGAAGAAGCTCGCCGCCTGGGTCACAACTTCGTAGGGACAGAACAGATCCTCCTGGGTCTGATTGGTGAAGGAACCGGGGTTGCAGCTAAAGTCCTCAAATCAATGGGGGTCAACCTCAAAGACGCTCGGATTGAAGTGGAAAAAATCATCGGGCGCGGTTCCGGCTTCGTAGCAGTAGAAATACCGTTCACCCCCCGCGCCAAGCGGGTTCTAGAACTATCCCTAGAAGAAGCTCGCCAACTCGGACACAACTATATAGGTACTGAACACCTGCTGCTGGGCCTGATCCGCGAAGGTGAAGGAGTAGCGGCCAGAGTCTTAGAAAACCTGGGAGTAGACTTGTCGAAAGTCCGCACCCAAGTGATTCGGATGCTGGGAGAAACCGCAGAAGTCGCAGCCACTGGCGGCGGCGCTCGCACCAAAACCCCAACCCTGGATGAATTCGGTGCCAACCTGACTCAAATGGCGGTGGATGGGAAACTAGACCCAGTAGTCGGACGCCAAAAAGAAATCGAACGGGTAATCCAAATCCTCGGTCGCCGCACCAAAAATAACCCGGTGCTCATCGGCGAACCCGGAGTCGGTAAAACAGCTATCGCCGAAGGCCTGGCCCAGCGCATCGCTAACAACGACATCCCAGATATCCTCGAAGACAAGCGCGTCGTCACCCTCGACATCGGCTTGCTGGTTGCCGGTACGAAATACCGGGGCGAATTTGAAGAACGCCTCAAAAAAATCATGGACGAAATCCGCACTGCGGGTAACGTGATTTTGGTGATTGACGAAGTGCATACTTTGATCGGTGCAGGTGCGGCGGAAGGGGCGATCGACGCAGCCAACATTCTCAAGCCAGCCTTGGCAAGAGGCGAGCTCCAGTGTATCGGTGCTACCACCCTAGACGAGTACCGCAAGCACATCGAGCGCGACGCAGCCCTAGAACGGCGCTTCCAGCCCGTCATGGTCGGCGAACCCACCGTTGACGAGACGATCGAAATTCTCTTCGGTCTGCGAGAACGCTACGAACAGCACCACAAGCTGAAAATCTTGGATACAGCCCTAGAAGCTGCAGCCAAACTCTCTCACCGATACATCTCCGATCGCTTCCTCCCAGACAAAGCAATTGACTTGGTAGACGAAGCTGGTTCTAGAGTTCGCTTGATCAACTCCCAACTGCCCCCCGCAGCCAAAGAACTTGACAAAGAACTCCGCCAAGTCCTCAAAGATAAAGACGAAGCGGTGCGTTCTCAAGACTTTGATAAAGCAGGGGAATTGCGCGATCGAGAAATGACGATCAAAGCCGAAATTCGGGCTATTTCCCAAGCCAAAAAAACCGACTCGGCCCGCACCGGCGAAACCGACCCATCGCCAGTAGTCACCGAAGAAGACATTGCTCAAATCGTGGCAAGCTGGACGGGAGTCCCGGTAAACAAACTGACCGAATCCGAATCCGAAAAGCTGCTGCACATGGAAGATACCTTGCACCAGCGCTTGATCGGCCAGGAAGAAGCAGTGAAAGCCGTTTCCCGCGCCATCCGTCGCGCTCGCGTTGGTTTGAAAAATCCGAATCGCCCGATCGCCAGTTTCATCTTCTCTGGCCCCACAGGCGTCGGTAAAACCGAACTGACGAAAGCTTTAGCCGGCTACTTCTTCGGTTCCGAAGACGCGATGATTCGGCTGGATATGTCCGAATACATGGAACGGCACACCGTCTCCAAACTCATCGGTTCTCCGCCTGGGTACGTCGGCTACAACGAAGGCGGCCAACTCACAGAAGCAGTCCGCCGCCGTCCTTACACCGTCGTGCTGTTCGACGAAATCGAAAAAGCCCACCCCGATGTCTTCAATATGCTTTTGCAAATATTGGAAGACGGCCGCTTAACCGATGCCAAAGGTCGCACCGTGGACTTCAAAAACACGCTGCTAATTATGACCTCAAACATCGGTTCTAAGGTGATTGAAAAAGGCGGCGGCGGTCTCGGTTTCGAGTTCAGCGACAACCAAGCCGATGCTAATTACAACCGCATTCGTTCTTTGGTTAACGAAGAACTCAAAAACTACTTCCGCCCCGAATTCCTCAACCGACTCGACGAAATTATCGTCTTCCGCCAGTTGAACAAGGAAGAAGTCAAGGAAATTGCGGTCATCATGCTCAAAGAAGTGTTCGGTCGTTTGACAGAACAGGGCATCACCCTGGAAGTGACCGAAAAATTCAAAGAACGGCTGGTAGAAGAAGGCTACAACCCCAGCTACGGAGCCCGACCCCTGCGCCGCGCCATCATGCGTTTGCTGGAAGACAGCTTGGCTGAGGAAATCCTTTCTGGCCGCATCAAAGACGGTGACACCGCTGTTGTGGATGTGGGCGAGGACGGGATTGTTAAGGTGCTGCAAGGTCAAAAGCGGGAATTGCTGCCCCAAGGCGCTGAGTAAGTTTGAGTTGTGTGCGATCACGAGTTAAGTTTGGAAATAACCAATCACGTAATCGCAAACAACTCAAAATCCTCAAATAAAAAAGGTAGAGAATTTAAATTCTCTGCCTTTTTTATGAGTTAATCTCAAGAGGAGAGTTATGGCATAAATCTTTGATTGATAGGGAAACCGCAGATGCTTTTCAAGATTGTTTGCGAATGCCTGCACTTCACGTCTAGTAATTAACAGCGACATACTTCAATGGTAAGCTGGACAGCATTTAAATTGTATATTTTGGGCGGGATCGTGTGCCCAGCTCGCTCAGGGTTTGATTATTTCTTGAGATGCAATTTAAATGCTGAGCGAGCTTAATCAGATAATTAGTGGCAACTATATAGCGAGGACTTTCATGACATCTGAAAAAAAGAATTTGGGTACAGAAGTAGCAGACAATCCGCCTGAAAGCTGGTGGCAAAAAGCGTGGAAGTCGCAGCGAGAAAATCTTCAGATAGTGATTATTGCTTTGAGCTTAGCAATAGTGATTCGAGCCTTTGTCGCCGAACCGCGCTACATACCCTCAGATTCTATGGTACCCACTTTGCACGTGGGCGATCGCGTCGTAGTCGAAAAAATCTCCTACTACCTCGAACCGCCCAAAACTGGGGACATCGTAGTATTTGCCCCGCCCGAAAAGTTGCAAGAACAAGGCTTTACCCAAGACCAAGCATTTATCAAGCGGGTAATTGGCTTACCGGGTCAAACCGTCGCCGTTAAAAAAGGTTTAGTTTATCTCAACGACAAACCCCTCGTCGAAAAATATATTGCCGAACCTCCTAAATACCAGTGGGGGCCTTATCGCGTTCCAGAAAATGAATACTTTGTGATGGGAGACAACCGCAACAACAGCAACGACTCCAGCAGGTGGGGATTTTTACCTAAGCAGAATATCATCGGCCGCGCTGTAGTGCGGTTTTGGCCTCTAGAACGAATCGGGGAAGTTTGAAGTCAGTTGACAGTTGACAGTTGACTGTTGACTGTTGACTGTTGTCATCGCAAGCCCGATGTCCGATGCCCGATGCCTCTCCTGTACGGAAATTTCTACTTATTCTTGTACCTTGAGGGGTAGGGACTTCCTCCGGCAACTGATAAAATAGTAGAAAAAGCAGCGGGATTTCTCGCTTAGAGCAAAATTAGTAGAATATTAAAAAATTAGGAAAGCTATGGGATTTTTTGATTCAGAAATTGTTCAGCAAGAAGCCAAACTGTTGTTTGAAGACTATCAATCTCTCATCAAACTAGGCGGCAATTACGGAAAATTCGATCGCGAAGGCAAGAAAATGTTCATCGCTCAGATGGAATCAATGATGGAGCGCTACCGTATTTTTATGAAGCGCTTTGAGCTGTCTGAGGACTTCATGGCTCAGATGACTGTAGAGCAGTTAAAAACACAGCTCAATCAATTTGGTATCACGCCCCAGCAGATGTTTGAGCAAATGAACTCAACGCTGGAGCGGATGAAATCTGAGCTGGAAAAACAATCCTAGTGTCAGAAGGAAGAAGGAAGAAGGAAGTTCGGCAACGGATTCGCTCGACGGATGTAACGGATGTAACGGATGTCAGTCCGATGGAAGTCGGAAGAAGGAAGAAGGAAGAAGGAAGAAGGAAGTTCGGCAACGGATTCGCTCGACGGATGTAACGGATGTAACGGATGTCAGTCCGATGGAAGTCGGAAGAAGGAAGAAGGAAGAAGGAAGAAAAAGAAAGTATTCTCCCTGCCCCATGCCCCATGCCTAATCCCTAATGATTAATGACTAATGACTGATAGTTAAGGCCGCTCAAAAGATGAAGCAGGTTTGAAACTTTCTGCGGGAACTCCCTGCAAAGCTTGGCTCATAAAATCACGCCAAACAGGGGCGACAATAGTACCACCAGTAGCACCGTAGCTCATCGGTCTGTAATTGTCGTTGCCCATCCAAACAGCCACCGACAACTGCGGCACGTAACCCACAAACCAGATATCCCGTTCTGAGGAAGTTGTACCAGTTTTCCCAGCAGCCGGTCGCCCAAGTTGAGCAGCCCTTGCCGTTCCGCTGCTAATTACCCCTTGCAGAGCGCTGTTGACAGATGCGGCCGCCCAGGAATTGAGAACTAATTTGGGTTTGGGGGTATTGTCGAGCAAGACGTTGCCGCTGCTGTCAGTAACTTGCACGATAAACGTGGTGTCAGAATGCCAGCCGTTGTTAGCGAAGGTAGCAAAAGCTCCGGCCATTTCTAAAGGAGTGAGGTCAACGGCACCCAAGGGCAAAGAAATCACCGGTTCCATCGGACTTCTGATGCCTAGCACGCGGCAAATCTCAATCACTTTATTCAATCCGACTTCTTGGCCAAGCTTGACGGCGGGAATGTTGAGAGATACTTCCAAAGCTCTGCGGATGCTGACGGCACCGGAGAAGCCGCCACCGTAGTTTTGAGGGTAGTAGTAGCCGTCGCCGTCGCGGTAGCCGACAGGGGAGTCGTATACAACTGAATCGGGGCTGTATTTGCCACTAGCAAAGGCAGCGTAGTAGATAAAAGGCTTAAAAGAAGATCCGGGCTGGCGGCGTGCTTGAATGGCGCGGTTGAACTGGCTCTTTTCGTAATCGACGCCGCCCACCATTGCTTTGACGAAGTGGGTGCGGGGATCGACGGCGGCTAGGGCAATTTGACCTTCCTCGCGATCGTAAAACAGGCCTTGGTAGTAAAGCCGATTGTGCCACGCTTTGACTGTTTCTTCGGCTATGCGCTGCATTTTGAGGTCGATCGTCGTTTGAACGCGCATTCCTCCCTTAACCACGGCATCTCGCCCAAAACGCCTCGTCAGTTCCTGGACTACGGCTTGTGTTACGTAAGGAACTTGAGAGCCACCAAAAGAGGTAATTTTGCCTAGCTTAATTTTTTCCTGGCGGGCAGCAGTCTCTTGGGCCGGCGTAATCCATTTAAGATCCTTCATGCGGCCTAAAACGAGGGTTTGCCGCTCTTTTGCCAACTTGTAATTGACGAAAGGACTGTATTCTTCGGGAGCAGAAATTAAGCCGGCCAGCATCGCGGCTTCTGAAAGAGTCAAATTACTTGCTGATTTGTTGAAATAGCTTCGAGAGGCTGTCTCTACGCCATACAAGTTGTGACCTAAGTAGATTTGATTCAGGTATAGTTGCAGAATTTGGTCTTTGTTGAGAATTTGCTCCAAGCGGATAGACATTACCGCTTCAGCTACCTTGCGACTAAATTTTGACTGGGGAGAAAGAAACAGGTTCTTGACTAGCTGCATAGTCATAGTTGAACCCCCTTCCACGGTTCTACCTTTCTCTAGGTTTACTAGGAGAGCTCGGGCTATACCGCCGGGGTTGATGCCTTTGTGGGTGAAGAAGTTGCTATCTTCGATCGCCAGAACAGCTCGTTTCAGGTTCGGCGAGATTTGGTCAAGGGGTACGACATCCCGGTTGGCTTCGTCGTGGATGCTGGCTAGCGGCTTGCCGTTGATGTCGTAAATGTGGGTAGTTTCTGTGGGAGAGTAGGTTTGCAAGATCCGAACATCTGGCAAATTGCGGAAGCTGATCGCTAAGCCAACCAGTCCACCAGCGACTACGGAACTGGCAAGCATTGTCATGCTGAGTATGGTTCCGGCGGTCACTTTACTGACTGACTGAACAAACTCAAATACGGGGGCTGAGTTTTCCGTGTTATTGCGGACTGCGTTGGTTGACACGTGGATTTCACTTCCTCACTCGATTTGGGGTTTAAGACTTTTAATTTTAGATGCGAACCCTAGAGACTGTCAGTCGATTCTAGATTTTAGATTTTAGATTTTAGATTGATTCCACAGATGAATCTGGGAGTTTGAACAAGAGTCTAAAATTTGGGGATCTCCACGACTGTTGTCGGGGGCTGGTATCCGTTTTTGGGCGGGGTCAGCTAATGAAAGCCGGTCAGCTTTGGGATTATAGTAGCTTGATAGTTATGTTTTTATGCGTCAACCAGTGAGTGTAACTAATTCTGCTGCACTTTGGCAAAATAATATGATGGACGATCGCTCCCCGATGATAACTCCTAACCTTTCAGCGCTTTACCGCGGCGTCAGCGAGATTTTTCCAGATCGACCTGATTCTAGCAACCCTGACGAAAATTTAGCCCAACTGCTGGCAAAAGTCGATCGACCTTTGCGCGTCAAACTGGGAATTGACGCCACAGGGGCGGACATTCACTTGGGACACAGCATTTGCTTCCGCAAGCTGCGGGCTTTTCAAGATGCCGGTCACACAGCGGTACTGGTCATCGGAGATTTTACCGCGAGAATTGGCGATCCGACAGGAAAGTCCGAGATGCGAAGCCAGTTGACGGCCGAACAAGTGGCGGAAAATGCCAAGACTTATTTAGACCAAGTGCGTCCGATTCTAGATTTTGACACGCCCGGACGTTTGGAAATTCGCTATAACTCCGAGTGGTTGTCAAAATTGGACATGGCGAAGATTTTGGAACTGCTAGGCACGATGACGGTGCAGCAGATGCTCGCTAAAGAGGGATTTGATAACAGGATGCAGCAGGAAAATGCGATTTTCCTGCACGAGTTTCTGTATCCAGTCATGCAGGGTTACGATTCAGTAGTCTTGCAAGCTGATGTGGAGTTGGGCGGAACCGACCAAAAGTTTAATATTGCGGTGGGAAGAGATTTGCAGCGGCATTTTGGGATGAAACCGCAGTTTGGTTTGCTGATGCCGATTTTAATCGGGACTGACGGCGTGCAGAAGATGTCGAAGTCTTTGAATAATTATGTGGGTTTGTCGGAAGATCCGCTGACGATGTATTCTAAGTTGGAGAAAATTGCCGATACTTCGATCGCCCAATATTTTGAACTATTGACAGATTTGCCACTTGATGAATTGCCCGAAAATCCGCGAGAAAAACAGAAACTTTTGGCTGTGGATGTGGTGCGCCAGTATCGCGGTTCGGAAGTGGCGGAACGCGCACAACAAGATGCAATTGCCCTGGTTAAAGGTGCTGCGGGACAAGCTGATGCTGTGGCGGAGTTTTCTTTGGCAAGTGTGCAGTTTCCGGCTAAGTTGTTTTATATTCTGAGTGCTAGCGGGCTTTGTAAAAGCAGCGGTGATGCGCGGAAGTTGATGCAGGGCGGTGGGGTGAAGTTGGAGGGCGATCGGGTTTCTGATGTTAATCTTACTTTTGAATCACCTGCTGATTTATGCGGTAAGGTTTTGCAGGTTGGGAAGAATAAGTTTGTGCGATTGGTGTCTTGAATCTCTTTTTTAACCGCAGATGAATACTGAAGATGAACGCTGATGAACGCTGATAACCGAATTATTGTTGCTTTGGATGTTTCGAGTCAAGAAGAGGCGATCGCACTTCTGGACAAACTGCCGCAAGTATCTTTCTGGAAAGTGGGTTTGGAACTGTTTGTGAGTTCCGGGCCGGGGATTTTGGAAATTTTAAAACAGCGGGAAAAGCGGATTTTTCTCGATTTGAAGTTTCACGATATCCCGAATACTGTGGCTGGTGCTTGTCGGGCTGCTGCTAAGTACAATGTGGATTTATTGACTATCCATTCTACTTGTGGTAAAGATGCTTTGAAAGCGGCACAGTTGGCTGTGACTGAAGGGGCGGCGGCTGTGGATAAACCGAGTCCTAAGTTGATTGCAATTACTCTATTAACGAGTTTGAATTCGCGACAGTTGGCTTTTGAGTTGAAAATACCTTTGGAGTTGCCGGAATATGCTTTGCACATGGCATTGTTGGCTAAGGAAACGGGTTTAGCTGGTGCTGTTTGTTCTCCCCAAGAAGTGGAACAGTTAAGAATGAGTTGCGGGGATGATTTTCTGTTAGTTTGTCCCGGTGTGCGTCCGAAATGGGCCGATGGAGGCGATCAAAAGCGATCGATGACTCCAAAGGCTGCTTTGAAAGCTGGTGCGGATTATCTGGTGATTGGGCGCCCGATTACTGCTGCGGATGATCCGGCGGCGGCTTTTGCGCGGATTTGTGAAGAGTTGGGATAAAAATAGGAATGTGTTTTTTACCGCCTATAAACGCCGATGAACGCCAATAAAATTTTATCTGTGTTCATCTGTGTTTATCTGCTGATATCTGCGGTTGCCACTCCGACTTTTGCAGTTATTTTTATGACAAATCATACTAACAGTATCAATGCCAGTCGGTATGATTTGTTAGTGCGATCGCCCTGTCCGGCTGATTTAGAAACTTTGGTCGATCGCCTGTTGCAAGATTTGCCGAGTTATGCTAATCGCGTTATTGTGCGATCGCACTTTTCTTCTAACAAAAACACACCGTCCGGTTACGCGCTGCCTCAAATAATTTTAGCGGGTCGCCCGGAGTTTGAACCGCTACCTTTAAATTTGGAAGATGCGCTTCCTGAAAATGCCAGTCAAGTTTTCATTACTACTTTGGAACGGCAGTATCGCGGGGGACAACGAGTTGAAATTCAGCAATATCATTGGTTATTTTTCGCTAAAACGGAGAACGGCTGGGAGTTGGCAAAAATCGTTTCTCGGTTTGGTACTGCGGCGAATATTCGTCCTTTATTAAGTCAAGATAGTGCCAGCGAAATTGCTGAGGCTATTCGTTTGTGGTTGCGCGATTGTCATGCAAAAAATAAGTTGTCCGGCAACTAAATTATATTTTTGTGTGGGCGAGATGCCCACCCCACATGAAATAATTTTTATTGTAGAACAGGCATCTTGCCCGTTCCGGACAGAAAATAATTTTATTGTGGAACAGGCATCTTGCGGTTGGTTGTGGGTTGGGGTCTAATTAACAGTCTGGATTGGAGCGGCTTCATGTCTTTTGTTAGTTCTAGCCCTTGGGTTGGAGTGCCGATGGTTGTACGACTTATACCTGTGTCATTACTGGTACCTCTTTTTTTAATAACACCTTTTTTTATAAAATCTAGTATAATTTCCGCTATTAATAAATCACGAGGTGGAAATAGATAAGTTGGAAATTCCGAAGATGTTTGACCTTCTCAATTAGGAAATACTCAATTCTAAATCAAAGGATAACCCCTCAAAAGTACATTGTGACCTAAGAATTTATCTTCATGGTGCTCAGTATTTCAGCGTTTTCTTGACTCCGAGTTTGCTTGGCTCAAAGATAGAGACCATTCGACAGAATTTATGGAATACTGTGTAATACTCTTCCCCCCTATCAAGATCGTGCCAAAATCTTTGGCTGTGCATTGCTTCTCTTGCATAATAGCCAAATGTGTACAGTGCAATTTCCTTTTTCATTATACCAGACATAATCATAAAGTAAATCTCTTCCAAAAAGCAGATAAATACCTCTTTTTCCTGTTTTGTGACTGATATGCTGCTAGAGCTATCATGCAAAAGCTCACAGACTTTCTGGATTGACTCGTTCTCATCGAATCTTTTGCTCATCTCATGAAACTTCTCATATCTACTTATCCTATTGAGCTCTACGAACTCAAGAATGCCTTTCACAAAAGCTAGGATTCCTATTAGTCCACCAATAGCTTCAATAAAGTTTTTCATGATTATATATCAAGTGGGAAGAGATGATAATTATTCCCTATAATACTGCAATACTCCGGACAGTTCTTGGAACGATACTACAAGCTTACGCGGGGCAAGGATCGTAAAAAAGTCGAATTAAATGTAAGTCAGGGGTGGAGCTGACATTGATTTAATTATCCACAGTGGCTCAAAGTCAAGCGAGCATAAGCCATTGGGCCATATAAAAACTGTCCCGACTATTGATACTGATGATCGGCAAAAAAGTCATGGTGGGGTTAACCAGTATTTATACTCATCGCAAAAATGACACGCTCCCCATCTTGCGGGCGGGTGAGACGCCCAACCCCTACTCCCCACATGAAATAATTTTTATTGTGGAACAGGCAAGATGCCTGTTCCTGACAGAAAATAATTTTATTGTGGAACAGGCAAAATGCCTGTTCCTGAAAGAGGTATCAGAAAATCCACGAATTTTCGGTTGAGGGATTTACCGTGGGGGGCGGGTTTACGAGAGAGATTATCTGTTTTAGGCAATTATTGTTGGTGAAACCCGCCCATACAAAGCACAAACAAAAAATATTATAATTGCTCGTTGAATTCGTCTAATTTAGCCTTGATTAGTTGCATATCTTGCCACATAAACCATTTCGGAGTTTCCGGTTCACGGGAGGGATTTCGCAACAAGTATGATGGGTGAAAAATCGGCATACACAAACGATTTTCCCATTCAATCCATTGACCTCGGATTTTACTTATCGGCCGCTTGTCGCTTAGCAAACCTTTGAGGGCTGTTGCACCGGTTAATAAAATAATTTTGGGGTCTAAGATGCGGATTTGTTCGAGCAAGTAAGGTTTGCAAGCTTCGATTTCTTTTGCTGTCGGAGGGCGGTTGTTGGGAGGGCGACATTTGATGACGTTGGCAATGAATACGTCGGTTTCTGCACTCAATCCCACGGATTCTAAAATCTTATCTAACAGTTTGCCCGATCGCCCGACGAAGGGCAATCCGGTTTCATCTTCGTTTTGTCCGGGCGCTTCTCCCACAATCAAAATTGAGGCTTGAGGATTGCCGCGCCCGATGACGGCGTGAGTGCGCGTATTGCCTAATTCGCAGCGGTGACAGCGGTTGCAGTGCTCGCCGATTTGTTCCATATTTTGATAAGTGCCGGGAGGAATGGGAATTTTGGCATTTGCTGGTATTGAGTCTGTTTGGAAAGTGGCACTTTGATTGTTGTCAAAAAGGCTGAGTTGCAAGTCGCTGGACATAAATTTTACAATTAGGGAGATATTTTCGAGTCTAGAGTTTATAGTTTAGATCGGGTTTGGTGATTTGAGATTGGCTAAAAGCTTGTGTGCGATGCTGTCGATTCCCTACGGGATAGCTACACTCGCGCGTACAATCTCCAATTAACACTGGCACAATCTCCAATTGTTTGGTTGAGCTCGTACAGGCAAAAATATGTTCTCTAACCCGTTTTTTGACGATCGCGCCGATGCTGGCGAAAAACTGGCCGAGGCAGTTGTGGACGAGTTCGGCAAGTTGAGTTTAATGACACAGAAGGCGCTGAAACCGATTGTTTACGCCTTGCCACGCGGGGGTTTGCCCGTTGCTGTGCCGATTGCGCGTCGCTTGGGCTGTCCTTTGGATGTGGTTGTTGCCAAGAAAATTACTCGCCCAGATAATTTAGAATTGGCGATCGGGGCTGCAACTGCTGATGGTCACGTCCTCTGGGAAAAGCAAAAGCAGCACAATTTACGCTTGCAAAAATCAGCATTGCCCCTGGCTCAAAATAATGCTCAATCTCTGCTGGCAGATTTGTCTCCTGGACGCCCAAATATCAGCGCGGCTGGGGCTTTGGCGATTTTGGTAGATGACGGCATTGCTACGGGGATGACGATGGCTGTGGCCGCTAAGGCTTTGGAGTCGCAGCAACCGCTGGCTTTGTGGATTTGCGCGCCTGTCGCTCCGGCAGATTTGATGGGATTTTTGGCCCCGATGGCCGATAAGTTGATCGTTTTGGAGACTCCTCACCCTTTTTACAGTGTCAGTCGCTTTTATGGGCAATTTCCGCAGGTTGAGACGGCGGAGGCCTTAAGGTGTTTGCAGCAACAAACTGAATGGCGATCGTAGGTTAAGCTAGAAGGCTAAATCCAAAAGCTCGATCGCTAAAACATGAGACCTTGGCAATATTGGTTGGACACTTTGATTCTGTCTACTCAGCACAATCCGCCTCGCTTTGTTGAGTTGGTGATGTTGACTTTGGCGATGATTTTGCTCGGGCTGTGGAGTGTAACATTGCAGTGGCAATATTTAACGCTGTCTTTGAGTTATATAATTGGTTCGTCTTTTTCAATTTTGGTGCGGGAATACCTCGGCCCGCGGCCTCAATTTCAGCTAACTCACCTGACAGCCTTGCTGTTATTAATTATCAGTTTTTATAGTTTTGCTGAACTGATTAGATAGTTAAGGGAGTTGGGATTTGTAGAGGCGGGTTTTACAATGTCATTAGCGGGTTGTGAACTGGATGTTTTTTTGAACGAACCGTGAAGACGTGTTAGGCGAAGCCGCGCGTAAGCGCTAGGACGCGAAGGAAGAGAAGAGAAGATCGAGAGTTCACAAATTATTAGCCATCATCCTACATTCTAATGGGATTGATGCAAAATTATGCGGTTCCCGGCAGGATCGAAGGCATAGATTTCTAGACCGTGAGAAGCTTTGATAATTTCTCCTGCGGGCGGATATCCTAAAGCCCAAATTCGGGCGATCGCAGTTTCGATATCGCTGACTTCCAAACACAGACTCATGCCTGTTTTTGCTCGATTTGCAAATTCCGATTTGTGGGAATCTTTGGGTTTGAATATGCCGAGTCTTAAGCCGGGGAGTTGAAATTCAGCATAAGTATTGGGAATGTAAGAGTTTGGTTCTATGTCGAGAAATTTTGTGTAAAATTTAACGAGAACTTCCTTATCAAGGTCTGCTAAAGTCACTAGGGCGGCGCTGTATTGGAAACTCATATAAATTGGTAATTGGTAATTGGTAACGGGATATTGATAATATTATAACTTTCTATCTATTTAAAATCCTTCAATTCGTCCGACTATTTGGATTTTACCTTGTGGAGATCCTTTGAGAATCACAGCTTCGCCGCTTTGCGGTACAATATCAGTAATCGCGGTAATATTTACTTGATGAGTTACCATAACAATCGCGCCTTTCGTGTTTCGATTGTCAACAATTAATTTGCGGAGTATGGCTGTTTGTCTGGCTTCTTTGCTGCTGTCGCTAAAGAACGAGTTCAGTGCTGGGAACGGTTCGACTTGGCCTATATTTATCAGTTTTGCTGTTTCCAAACACCGACACCACTGACTCGATAAAACTCTGGCAACTTTGATGTTGCGATTGCGAAATTCGGCTCCAATTTGCTGGGCTTGGGTTCTTCCTTGTGCTGATAAATTGCGCTGGGTGGAACAGTCGCCTAACTTAAAGTTAGCAGGATCTCCCGTACCTGGGGCGATCGCGTGTCGCATTGCTACCACCAACCCCGTCTCATCCCGCTGCAACAATTGCCACCCTGCTTGAGTTTGCGCGTTGGTTGCTGCGTCAGAACTTGCAGTTGCAGTAATTAAGCAGATCGACAATACTAAAGCTAGCGACCGGAAAAACCATTTCCAGTTAAGGTAAATCCGTGCAGCCATTGTTGCAGAAGTTAGGAATTAACTTATCATATTATAATACAACAAATATTGCTCTATGGAACTCACCAATTTTATTGCTCTGTCTGTCATTATTGCCCTCGTGCTGGGGATTGGGTTTGGAACAATGACTTGGGCTTACTTCGGCAATGGCAGCATTTCTGTACTCTTTAAAGAACCAATTTTAACTTACCCAGAATTTCCAGATACCGACAGCGGCAGTAAAGCTTCCGTTTATTTTCAACAAGGAATTGAGGCTTATCAGTCAGGAAAGTACCGCAAAGCAAAAGATAAATTTACCTGCGCTGTAGAACAAGTTTCAACTTTAGCAGAAGCTTACCACAATCGTGCATTGGCTTTTGCAAATTTGCGATCGGATGAGGAGGCCGTTGCAGACTTGATCCGTGCCAGCGAATTATACCAACAGCAGGGGGCTGGATTTGCGATCGACACGATTAAACAAAATCTGGCAGCCTTGAAGCAGCGCAAATTAGAACGAGAAAAACAAAAAGCAGTAGCGACATAAATTATTATGTTGGGCCAGTGTAACTCAACCCAAACCTAGAGTTTTGGTCGGAAAAACCCGGTTTCTTGAGTGTGGTTGGGAGAAACCGGGTTTGTTTACAAAATTTTTATTAAAGGTGAAAATCAAGATTTAAGCTTCTCCCGATCGACTAAATTTTTCTGGCATCTTCTATTTGGTCGATTTGAGAAATCATCATTTCTCGGCTAGGTGCCACAACTCGATAATTAGTAATGGGATCGTAAGCTTCCCATTCTTGAGTTACTTCGCTGTCTTGCCACAAAAACCATTCCCGGTAAATTTCGCCGTCATCAATGTCGCCGCACAAGGGCAGCCAATCATCTCCTCCCAAGCTCTCAAAATCTCCTCCTACTAAGTCAATCCAAGCTGTAAGGATACAAGAGTCAATAGCATTATTATTAACAGTGACTGCGTTAGAGTGAAGAGAAGTTTCGGGAAAACAAAGTGTGGATTTCATAAGCTGTACCTGAATGTTATGTTATTAATTTATAAAAAAATCCTCTACGGCGGTGACAGCAGAATGCCGCTATCTCAACCTCCACAGTTCCCACCTCGAAAAACTTTGACACCCCAAGCGCTCAAATGCCTCTGCTGTAAGACTTGAGACCGCTTTGAGTCAAGTCGCTACAGAGGCTAAATTGAGCCACTTTGCCAACTGGCATAGAAGAAAGCCCGATCGACCAAATATTGTTGGCGAAGGCTCTCGCGCATTGAGGAGCAAAGACAGCGCGACTGCCAATTGTATACTGGGTAAGTTGGCGAGTTTCCGTACAGTTTTTGTGATAAAATTAGCAGCAAGCGAACTTTCATACCGACAGCCCGGTTTGGTCAAAAGCTTTGCCACGAGCTTTCCAAACGTGGTGCGATCGCCAGTTTTGATTTATTGTTAATTTTGCCAAGTCCCGATCGACTATTAGGGGAAAAAAATTATGGAAGCAACCAACCAAGAAGGAATTATCAATCTGACAATCCACTATACCAACGGCAAACAGCAACACTTCCAGTTCATTGCGCCAGAGGGAACAGTAGGAGAGCAAGCCACTTTAGGCACTCGCCTGCACAAAATGTTGACGGCAGACCCGATAATTCTCGAATTGGCAGATAAACTGGTAGTTATCCCAGTTCACAACATACAAAGTATTGAAATATCGCCGGTTCCTCCCAAATTGCCAGAGGGTGTCCTTTACCCAATGCGAGAAATCAAGAAATAGCTAAGCTGTTCTCCATCCAAATTCAACGGAAAAGGCGGGCTGAATACCCATGTCATCCAGAATTTGAATAAGCATAAGTGTACAAATTAAAGGCGCAACTATTTATTACAAATAACGATAAAAATAAAAAAAATGTTGCTGGCCGTGAAACCAGTTCTGAAAAAAAATGCAACAGTAGACAAACTCTCAACCCTTATATCATCACTCATTCCCAATCTAAAATCTAAAATCTAAAATCTAAAATAGTATGACGATATATGTCGCGTGAGTGAGGGGAATAATTGCAGATTTCGCAGACTTTAACTAACCAGAAAAAATGCTAGAGCTCCACTGTCACACCACTTATTCCGACGGCACTCTCACCCCTGCCGAACTCGTAGCCGCCGCCGCGTCTTCGGGGGTTCGCGCTTTGGCCGTCACGGATCACGATACGATGTCGGGGTGGGATGAAGCCTTCGCCGCCGCTGCTTTGTACGATATCGAAATAGTCCCCGGACTCGAACTCAGTACAGTTCACAACGCCCGTTCCCTGCATATTTTAGGTTTTTATCCCGATGCAAATAAGTTGCGCGTTCCTTTGAACGATCGCCTGGAAGGAAGGTTTCGCCGATCGCAGGAAATGGTCGAAAAATTAGCAGCAATGGGATACGCGATCGAACTGCCAAAAACATCCCCAGGAATGGCACCGGGACGGCCTCACATTGCCTCTGCACTTGTAAAAGCCGGTCACGCGAAATCATCGCGGGAAGCATTCGATCGCTGGCTGGGAGATGACGGCCCGGCTTATGTTCATTACGAGAAATTCTCGATCGTCGAAGGCATTGATTTACTGAAAAGTTGCGGCGCAGTACCAGTTTGGGCTCACCCTTATTTATTTCGCGGTGGCGCTGTTGAGGAAGTCTTAAAAGAATTAGTAGATGCGGGTTTAATGGGAGTTGAAGTATACCATCCCAGCCACAGTTCCAGCCAAATCCAAAAGTTGAAAGATTTGTGTCTTCATTACGGTTTGCTGGCAACTGGTGGCAGCGATTATCACGGCCCAGATCCTGAAAGGAAAGCAGCAGATAGCACCCAATTGAATATGCTGCATTTGCCGTTAGAATTACTGGAACCGATTAAGGTTGCTGCGGCGAGTTTGAAATAGTTTTTTAGGACGAATTTTGCCGACTTATACAGTTGTCAAAAAAAATCCTTGGCTTTTTTAGTGACGAGTTTGCCGCAAGTAAATCATCAGCAGAAGACCGAGGTCAAGCAGAATATAAATTAATATGAAGTTAAAGGTAATTGCAGGCGAGTTGATTTTACAATTTTAGTATAGCAACTTGCCAAACGGAGCTTATCATGAGTACAGAAGACAGAGCGAAGGCGATCGGCAAAAATTTAGAAGGCAAAGCTCAGGAAATTTTCGGTAATATTACGGGCAACAGAAAAGACCAGGTTGAAGGCAAAGCCAAACAAGCCGAAGCTGCCGCCCGCCACGCAGCAGAAGATGCTAAAAATGCCGTGAAAAATCTGGCAGATAAAGCGAAAAGGTCGATCGACAAATTGTAGAAACCGCGCTATACCCAATCCTGGCTAATAGAATTCGCTTCATATCAAATCCTTTGCTATCAATAGGGTTTGATATGATTTATTTTTGGAATGTGCATAAACTGAGTGACTCCTGCGATATCTCTTCAAAAGCGCAATGGAGAAGTCCCTATAATTGTTAATTTTACACCGGATTAATTTCGTAGTAAGGACTGAACTCCTTATCGCATTGCCTTTACGAAAAATTTTTGCTCTATTCTGCATAAAGCCGCCAAAACCTGCGATATCAGAGTATCAACACGCAAAAACTGGACTATGACGAGACATGATACCCCCGTCGAAGCCTTAGCAGGTTTAGTTCCTGTAGCGGCAAGTTTCAACTTGTTGCTTCCACCCACGGGTTGGGAACTCAAACCGATTTCCTTGAGTTTGTTATTGCTGGCACGTTACAGCGCTATTTTCCCTGGGATAATCGAATTATCTCGATGTCATCCGAACGTGCCTGTGAACACCGACGAACAGTTACGCCAACTTCTACAACTCTTGAAAGACTCGCAAGAGGGTAGTAAGGAAAAAGAAAGACTCAAAAATCAATTGTGCCAACTCATTCCCCATTTGCCCGGAATTCGCAAGCATCCTTATCCTAATATTGATTTAGAGGAAATGATGCAGGAAGCTTCTTGCGGTTTTATCAAAACGCTTTCGGCATTTTTGCGGGGAATTGACCTCGACAATCTCGCTGCTGATGTTTTGCGAACCCGAGTGGTTCAGCGGTTCAATAAAACTCTCAAGAACAAAGTCTATGACCAATATCGCCGGATGCAGCAACAGATTTTTACTGTTAGTTTTGATACTCCGATTACGAGCAACCCCGGTGAAGAATTTGAGGCTCAACAACCGATAGACGATACCACAAAAAATGGGATTGAGCAACTCATCGAGAGAGAACAAGCTCACAATAAGCAGCGCATCGGCCGCAAACTATGGCAGTGTATTGAAGACGATCCGACGGGAGAACTGCGAAACAGTTATCCCAATGAAAAAATAGATAAGACTCAGCCAAACACTCCCGAAAATCGTCGCCCTCGACCGGATGCCAATTGTCACATACTGGCAGTGCGATTGCTGCTGAAAGACCCTCCTGATAAATTATCGGTAATTGCCAGAGAGTTAAATATTGACTATCAAACTCTCAACTCTCACTGGAAAAGAACAGGTTTTGAACTCGTTAAAGAGATTGGCAATAGAATTGCTAAAGAATGTGGATATCAACCGGAGGAATAATGGTGAATAGCATGGATACTTATTTGTTACAAATTCCTCTGGAGCAAAGTGCCCGCAATTTTGCTCTGCAATTTGCTTCAGAGCAAGCTAATCCGCAAAAAGGCAAGCGGGTTTATTTCAATACCCTGGCGGTTTGGGCGGTTAACTATTTTTTGGAATGGATGGAAATGGAAACTGATATTGATGGTGGTGATAGTTGGAATCCAGCAATGCGGGCGGTTTTGGATGTCGGCGATTTGGTTTTGCCGGGGATTGGCAAGATAGAATGCTGTCCGGTTCAGCTTGGAGAATCGGCGATTTCTCTGCCGGAAGTGCGAGGAAACCGCATTGCATATATCGTCGTTCAGTTTGCCGAACCTTTCGATAAGGTGAAACTTTTGGGCTTTATTCCGGCTGTGGAAATTCATGATGAAATTCAAGAGATTTCTCTAACTAATCTCAAACCAGTTGAGGAATTGTGGGATTATTTGGATCGGATTGAGTTGGCAATTCCGCTGTTGCAAAATGAAATTGAAGAGTTGCTATCTGATTTGGGAGAAGATGACCCCGTACAAGCACAAGTTCGGGAGAAATTGCAAAACAAATCTATTTCTGAAATTGTGGCAATTTTGAATAAAGTTTTGCACAGTAGTGAGAAATCTGACTGGGGATATGAAGGAGGGAAGGCTTTAGCGGGAAGTGGTTCTAGCAGTGGAGGTTTGGGAAATAGAGATATATCTTTCTCTGGTGATAAATCTTCACCTGTTGAGAAAGCTTCAGATATTGAGGAGGATGTGAAAGCGGAACTGAATCTGATTGCTGAAGATTTGTTGGAGAAGTTAGCTGAAATTTGGGGAGATGGTGATGATTTTGCCTTGTCCTAAATCTACCATGTCCCAGAAATTTGGATAAATTTCCATGACTTGTAGATACTGTCTTGACCTGTCAAGGGGTATCTACAACATTCCCAAGACAAATATCTATAATTTTTCATGAATCTGCATAATTCTCCCCCAAATTGCCGATCAATATATATACAGAATAAAGGGAAACTCTAATGGACGAACAACGCCTCGCCGCCTATATCCAACTAATTCAAGCCCTGGTTGAGTGCCCTAGCGGTACAGTAAATGATATTATCAACGCCAATCGAGACTTAGTTGATGCCAATTTTGTGCAAGTCATGGCAGCGGAAGCGGAGAAGATGGCAGCAGAGGACAACTCCAAGGCAGCTTGGTTGCAGAATCTAGCGGCACAATTGGCAAACTTTGTCGGCAGTACAGCAACTCCTGAAGAGTATTTTTCTTTCTTGATGGAGGTGTTGCTGGCAATGATAAAAACTGGTGGGAATCCTCAATTTGTCTATCCTATTTTACAACAAAATTTCGATAAATTGGATTTGCAATTTGCTCAAATATTACAAGCTTGGACTACATCAAAATTCACAGAAGTTGCCTCAGAACAAGCTGCATCCATCGCAGCAGTTATTGGCGAGTTGGGCAACTTAATTCAGCAGTTTCCCCTGGGGCGGCGGACATGGAATTTAGAAATAGGTATTGCTTGTTATAGCGCAGCATCAAAAGTCTATACCCGCGAGAATTATCCCGAACTATGGGCAACGGTTCAAAACAATTTGGGCAATGCCTATAGGGACAGAATAGAAGGAGTCAGGGCGACGAATATTGAAGAGGCGATCGCCTGTTATCGGGAAGCATTAAAAGTACGTACCCCCGATGATTATCTCGAAGATTGGGCAATGCTTCAAAACAATTTGGGGATTGCCTATCGTGACAGAATAGAAGGAGTCAGGGCAGAGAATATTGAAGAGGCGATTGCCTGTTATCTGCTAGCTTTAGATGTCTATACCCGCGAGAATTATCCCGAAGATTGGGCAATGACTCAAAACAATTTGGGGATTGCCTATAGTGACAGAATAGAAGGAGTCAGGGCAAAGAATATAGAAGAGGCGATCGCCTGTTATCGGCTAGCTTTAGATGTCTATACCCGCGAGGATTATCCCGAAGATTGGGCAATGACTCAAAACAATTTGGGGATTGCCTATAGTGACAGAATAGAAGGAGTCAGGGCGGCGAATATAGAAGAGGCGATCGCCTGTTATCGGCTAGCTTTAGATGTCTATACCCGCGAGGATTATCCAGAAAAATGGGCATTGACTCAAAACAACTTGGGTACTGCCTATGGTGACAAAGAAGGAGTCAGGGCAAAGAATATAGAAGATGCGATCGCCTGTTATCGGGAAGCATTAAAAGTCCGTACCCCCGAGAATTATCCCGAACAATGGGCAGCGACTCAAAACAATTTGGGGGCTGCCTATAGTGAGAGAAGAGAAGGAGCCAGGGCGGCGAATATAGAAGAGGCGATCGCTTGTTATCGGCTAGCTTTAGATGTCTATACCCGCGAGGATTATCCCGAAAAATGGGCATTGACTCAAAACAATTTGGGTACTGCCTATGGTGAGAGAAGAGAAGGAGTCAGGGCGGCGAATATAGAAGAGGCGATCGCCTGTTTTCGGGAAGCTTTAAAAGTGTATACCCCTGAGAATTATCCCGAAGATTGGGCAGGGACTCAAAATAATTTGGGGAATGCCTATAGTGAGAGAAGAGAAGGAGTCAGGGCGGCGAATATAGAAGAGGCGATCGCCTGTTTTCGCTTAGCATTAGAAATTCGCACTGCTGCTGCTTTTCCTTTAAACTGTCTCACAACCGGAAGAAGCCTCGGCAATACCGCTTTCACTGCTGGTTTCTGGGATATCGCCCTGGAAGGATTCGAGAAAGCAATTCAAGCAGTAGAAAAAAGCAGAAGTTGGGCAACTTCCGACGATATCCGCCAGCAGATTTTAGCGGAATCTATAGGTGTTTACGAAAAGGCAATTCAAGCTTGCGTCAACAGCAATCAACTGGAAAAAGCCATAGAATACTGCGACAGAACCCGTGCTCAGCGGTTAGTCGATTTAATGCACAGCAATGATTTGTATGCTAGCAGCGAAATTCCGCCCGCAGTGCAAAAATATTTGCAGGAATTTGAAGCGAAGCAGCGGGAAATTGACGCAGAAGTTGAACAACTCCGCAAACCTTCTGAAGGCAATAAAGAATTAGTCGGTGTGGGGAGTCAGTCGCGCAGTCGGGCAGATTTGTCTGCTTACACGGAGAAGATTCAAGAATTGGAACGGGAGAAACAGCAAATCTGGGAAAACATTCGCAGTTTAGATCCAGTTTTAGCTGGACAAGTTCAAGTCGATCCGATGGAGTTTGCGAAGATGCAGCAACTCATTGACAATTCGCAGACGGCGATTCTCTGTTTTTACACGACGGATGATGACACTCATATTTTTGTGATTTACAAGGATAAAGCGCCGCAGATTCACACTTGTCAGGGAGAGGGTTTGGCAACTTTTCAGAATTGGATTGGTCAGAGTTGGTTGTCGCCTTATTTGCAGGATCGGAAAATTTGGCAACAGGGGATGGGTGAGTTTTTGTCTCAGTTGTCGCAGCGGTTGAAAGTTGATGAGTTGATTGGTAATTGTTTGGAGGGAATTGAGGAATTGATTGTGATTCCGCATTTGTTTTTGCATCAGATTCCGCTGGCGGCATTGCCGGTAGAACCTCCCCAACCGAGGGCGGGCACGGGGGCACCGCCCCTACGAAGGGTGTTCCTTGGTGACAAATTCCTAATTCGTTACGTGCCCAGTTGCCGAATCTTGGAGTATTGCCATCAACGCCCAACCATCGAATCGCCGAAATACGGGATTGTGGAAAATGCCACTGATGACTTGTACTTCACTCCTTTTGAGTGCGAACAAATTGCCGAAATTGTGACCAAACCTGAGCGCTTAAAAGGAAGTCAAGAAGCAACAGTCGCAGCCTATCGAAACCTCGCCCAAAATGTGAATGTAATCCACTCCAGTCACCACGCTGTCTCGCGTTTGGACAATCCTTTAGAATCGCGCTTGTTTTTAGGAGACGGGAGTATCACATTAGGGGAATTGATGACACCTGGTTGGCGCTTGCCGCAGTTATCCGATGTGTTTATGTCCTGCTGCGAAACTAATTTAGGAGGGACGGAAATTACCGATAATCTGCTTAGTTTGGGTACGGGGTTTTTGTGTGCGGGGGCGCGCAGTGTGGTCAGCACTTTGTGGGCTGTGGATGATTTTGCTACTTCGCTGTTTGCGATTTTTTACTATCAGTATCGTCGAGAAGGTTTGAGCCGTCCAGAGGCTTTGCGGCGGGCGCAGGTGCGGTTGCGGACAATTTCTGGTGCGGAGTTGAAAGAGCTTTATCACCCGCAAATCGATCCGTTGCTTCAGAGAATTATTGGGGATTTAAAGGCAAAATTGGCTGTGGTTCAAAAGGAAAAACACAAGTTAAAATTGCGGCAGAAATCCTACCACAAGGAGACGGATAAGTTTAATAATTTGGGGGCGGAGTTGAAGAAAATAACGAAGCGGGAGAATCAGATTCAGAAACAGAAGAAAGGATATGAAAGTTTGAAAGAAAATATTTACACTCTGTCAAATCCTTTTGATGATTTGAGTTATTGGTCGGGATTTATTTGTCAGGGTTTGCATTGATTTGTGGTGTTTGATGGTGTTAACAAACACGTCTGACACACATTCCGGCGAGGATTGAAATCCCCGCCTCATAGCGCAAGTCCTCTAAAGAGGACTAATGAATTTAACAGTCCTCATAGCGAGGACTTTCGCTATGAGACAGGGAATTAATTCCCTGTCGGACTTTCGGTTTCACCTGCTATTTCACCTACATTTATCCGCCTTAATCCCCGTTCACCTGCGCTTAAAAATCGGGTTCCGCAGCCAAAAGCTCGATCGACAAATCCATCTGTTCCTTCCCCCGCGCCAAAAATCTTTCGCACTCTTGCAAACACTCCACAGCCACCCCAAACTGCTCGAAAACCTCTTCTAGAGGCAACTCTCCCGATTCCACCCGATCGATAATCGCTTCAATTCGATCGACCGTTTCCTCATAATTCCAGTCAGACTGGCGCAACTGCGAATCAATCATAACTTTTCTTCTGCATCCAATACTTCTACAATCTTAACTTTCAGCAGGCCCCGACTCAACCTCACAGTCAATTCCTCTCCCAATTCCAAACCGTCAGTTGTGCGGACGATCGTACCGTCACTTTGGATTACCGCCGCATAACCCCTTTGCAAAACCGCTGCCGGATTCAGTGCGGATAACTTTTCTTGCAATACCTCCAGTTTACCAGTTGCTTGCCGCAAAGTTCGGGAGGTCGCAGGCAAACGTTTTAATCGATTTTGTAACAGTTGCAAATGCTCTTCTTCTGTCTGAAATCTTCCCCGCACAGCACTTGCTAAATTGACCATTCTTTGCTTGTGTTCAAAGTAAATATCTGCCAAAATTGGTACAGCTTGAGCGGCCGCCGCAGTCGGAGTATGGGCTCGTTTATCTGCTACTAAATCGGCGAGAGATTCGTCTCTTTCATGCCCGATACCAGTGATAATTGGAATCGCACAATTCGCGATCGCCCTGACAACTCTCTCATCATTAAAACAAGCCAAATCTTCCGCAGAACCGCCGCCCCGCCCTAAAATGATCACATCCGCCCTACCGTCCAATTCTACACGGGCGATCGCGCGGGCGATCGCAGCAGCAGCCAATTCTCCTTGCACTCCTGTCGGCGACAGCAACACCCGCAAACCCGGATATCTTTGGGCTAGAGTCCGCTGAATGTCTCCCCAAGCAGCGCCAGTATCGGATGTCACCACGGCCACAATTTGCGGGTGGGCGGGAATCGGGCGCTTTCTGGCGGGATCGAAGAAACCCTCAGCATCCAAGCGCGATCGCAATTGCTGCAACCGCAAAGCCTGCAATCCTTCCCCAGCCGGTAGCGATTGCACCACAGTCAACTGGTACTCGCCGCGATTTTTGTAAACCCGGATGCTTCCCAAAACCAGCAACTGTTCTCCTTTTTCCGGGATTTGCACCAATTTTTGCCGCTGAGAATTCCACACCACGCAGCGAATAGCAGCGCTTTTGTCGGTGTCGCACAGAGTGAAAAAGCAGCCGCTGGGGTGGTGCGAAACGTTCGACACCTCGCCTGTCAGCCAAACTGATTGCAGGTTGCGATCGCCCTCCAACAACTCTTGCAGGTATGATGTTAGTCCGGCCACAGATAAAGCTGTATCGGGAAGAATTGAAGTCATCCAATTTTAGATTTTAGATTGTAGATTTTAGATTTAGGCTACTATCAATGCTTCGGACAGTGTGTGATTGCCAAGCGTAAAATAAGGGTGTCAGGGCGATTGTACAATCTCTTTCATAACGGAAAATCAAGGGTTTCCCACTAGGATCTCAAAATAGTCCGGACTATTGTAGTATATCTAAGGTAATTTATTTGTAGGCTGAGCGGGCGATCGTAATTTTAACTGCAAACAAACTAATGATATCAGATACAATGACTTCGATGAATGTGCTGCGCCAAGAGGCTGCGGCGATCGGCATTACTGAGGAAGAAGCCAGAAAATATGGCGACCTCCGACATAAAAGAACTTGGTCTTTGGCGATCGAACATCACCTCTCAATGCAAGATTTTGCCGATCGCATAGAACAATCCTTCACAACTTCCGAACCCGATTCCTCCAGCGCACTCAACCACTCTCAGACTGAAGAGTCTAAAGACTATGGTATTCAGCTAACTGCGAACCTAGGCGAATCTAGAGTAACCAGGGACAACCAAACAGCCTCTCTTGCTTCGCCACAACAGCAAGCAGTAGCAATCGGGCGATCGCACGGTAATTCCGACCCCCACAGCAACCAAAACCGAGGTTTTCAACAAGTAGTTCAAAATCATATTAAAGCATTAACAATTGCGTCCGCCTCCCGCACCAATCTGCCCCATTCACAACTGGGCAATTGGGTTTGTCCTGAGTGTGGGCCGGAGGGCGAATTGGGCTGTTACCTTTGCGCCGGAGAAGGCAATGTAGGGGACATTGCAGCTATTGGCTGGACGCTAGCTTATATGGAAATGTTGGGCTGTTCTCCTCGCGAAATCGAACCGATACGGAAATTCCCGCCTTCCTTAAATATTCTGGAATTGAATTTAAAAGTTTGTGTTGCTATCAAACAAAGTAGCGAAGTTTTAGCCAGGACGGAGAAATGGGTAATTAGTCATTAGTTACCTGAAAGCTCAACCACATTAAGTATTGATTCTAGCTTTTTCAAAGCAACTTCCAAATCATCATTAACAACTTGGAAATCAAATTCCCCCGCCGCTTCAATTTCCTCTTTAGCCCGCACCAACCGACGGGCGATCGCAGTTTCGGAATCTTGACCCCGACTCCGCAGCCGCCGCTCCAATTCTTCCCAAGAAGGAGGTAAAATAAAAATTCGCAGCGCCTCTGGAAAATTATTCCTAATTTGCCTAGCCCCTTCCAACTCAATTTCCAGGATTACCCATTTTCCCTCACCAATTCCTTGCTTGAGACCAAAATAAGGAGTACCGTAAAAATTACCGGCAAACTGGGCCCATTCCGCCAACTCTCCAGCCTCAACCATTTTTTCAAAGTGGCTGCGGCTGACAAAATAGTAGTGCTGTCCCTCAATTTCTCCCTCACGGGGCTCACGAGTTGTCACGGATACCGAAAGATACAATTCGGAATGGCGATTGAGGAGCGATCGTACTAAGGTGCCTTTCCCCACACCGCTAGGCCCCGTCAGAACAATTAATTTACCAGATTTCATCTTTAGAATAGAAACGTGTAACAATTTAAGTTTCTGCTTACTTTAGACTGTAAACGCTCAAATTGCAACTGACAAACCTCAATCATCCCGACCTTGACCGTCTTTGCTCACCACAAAACGATTAGCAACCGTTTCCGGCTGAATCGCCGAGAGGATGACGTGACTCGAATCTGTAATAATTACTGCTCTCGTGCGACGGCCGTAAGTTGCGTCAACCAGTTGTCCCCGCTCCCGCGCATCAGTAATAATCCGCTTAATTGGCGCTGACTCTGGACTGACAATGGCAATCACTCGATTAGCAGACACAATGTTACCAAAACCGATATTAATTAATTGAATATCCATGAAAATCTTAATCTATGGGTGAACGGCTAACTATCAATCCTTACTTTTGATCATATAATATACAAAGATTTTTTATGACAATCCTCAAATTAATCCCAACTAAGTTTTTTAGTTTCTACCTAAAATTTTTACCCTTTTGACGCCGAGTCCCCGGTTCTTTATCAAAAATTTAAAAAAGACTCGCTGTTGCCGCTCTATCTTAAAGATTCGGTAAACTCCTCGATTTTTAGTTGCTAATAAAAGCATTACCTGTATCAAGACCAAAGCCGATAAATGTTGCGAAATATAAACTTTATTTCCGGGAGAGGGAAACTTAAGTATAATCAGTGATCAATAACAGTAAATATTCGCAAATGCTGGTTTTATGAGCTTTCCAAGCTCAACTAAAAGCCGCTGGCGATCCTCTTCGAGGGCTTCGCAAACGCACTTTTTGCCCGATTTTTTACCAAAAGATGGGGGATGATGTGCCAAACTACAGATTTTTATTGCATGATGTTCTACAATAAAATGGGTTTGTAGTGAAAATTTGAGTTTTATTAATACCAATAAAAAAGTGTGGCTACAATTATCAATTTTATAACAAATCTGAAAACTTGCAGAGTCTCGCGCCGGAAACGGCACTGCCGTTTCCCTACAGATGGTCGCAGGATTATATGTAGCAATAATTGTGGGAATTAGTATAAAAATCTGAGCACTTTAGTTTTTACTACAAACATTTTGAATTCAGCAAAAGTTAGGCAGAAAGGGGTTTTACCATGAGATGAATTCCGGTTGAATTGGAATGATTAAACCGCAGAGGACACAGAGTCAGAGAACGGAGAGATAAATAATTCCGATGCTACCTGATTTGATATAAATTATAGCGGTAAGACTTCATCCACACCGCACCCTACACATACAGGAGATGTATAAATATTATTCAACAAAAAATAGGGATTAATGCCGATAAATTCACCCGCATTAATCCCCAGTTATTCCACACTTAAATTAAGCTGCAACTAAACCGCTGTGTCTCAACAAAGCTTTAGTGCTCGGTTCGCGTCCCCGGAAAGTTTTAAACACTTCCATCGGGTGCAAACTGCCGCCCAATCCTAACACTGTATCTCGGAAGCGCTTGCCTGTAGATGCGATCGCACTTTCATCTTCCAAACCCGCTTCCTCAAACGCCGCAAAAGCATCAGCGCTGAGCACTTCCGCCCATTTATAACTGTAATACCCCGCCGCATAGCCACCCGCAAAAATGTGTCCGAAAGCGCACAAAAATGCGTCTTCTTCCAGAGGAGGCAAAACAGTGGTAGTTTTAGCGATGCGGTTGCGGACATCTGCCACAGTTTCGCTGCCGCCCGATCGATAGCGGTGGTGCAATTCAATGTCAACGCTGCTAAAATGTACTTGCCTGAGCATGACGGTGCCACTCATGTAGTGGCGCGCTGCTAACAGTTTTTGGTAGTAGTGTTCCGGCAAAGTTTCCCCGGTTTCGTAATGCTTTGCCATCCCGAACAAAGTCGCGCGATCGTAACACCAATTTTCCATAAATTGACTGGGCAATTCCACTGCATCCCACTCAACATTATTGATGCCCGAAGCCCCCGGATAGTCTACCGTTGTCAGCATATGCTGCAAACCGTGACCGAATTCGTGAAACAAAGTTTCGACTTCCAAGAAAGTCATTAAACTCGGTTTGCCGTCAACAGGAGGACTTTGGTTGCACACCAAATAAGCCACCGGCAACCGCGTGGTTGTTTTTCCCGCTTCCACAAATTTAGCGCGCACCACGCACTCGTCCATCCAAGCACCGCCGCGCTTTTCCTCGGGGCGGCTGTAGGGGTCTAAATAGAAATTGGCGATCGTATTTCCTTCTTCGTCATTTATTTGGAAATAGCGCACATCTTTGTGCCACACAGGAGTTTGACCGTCCGCCGCAGTTACTGTCACGCCGAACAGCCGCTTGACTAATCCAAATAACCCCTCTAATACCTGTGGCAAAGCAAAGTAAGGGCGCAATTCTTCGGCACTAAAAGCAAACTTTTCTTCCCTGCGCCGTTCCGACCAAAAACCCACATCCCAGTGCTTCAAATCCCCAGCTTCCGCCGCGCCTTTTTCGGCAGCAAAAGCTTTCAATTCTTCTAAATCTTTGACAGCAGCATCATAACTAGCCTGACGCAATTCTTCTAACAAAGCTTCCACTGCTGTCACGTCGGGAGCCATTTTGCTCGCCAAGCTCAATTCGGCATAACTGCTAAACCCGAGCAAAGCAGCTTTTTCCTGGCGCAAAGCTAAAATGCGATCGGTCAACGGCCAGTTATTCAATTCTCCGCTACTTGCTCTGCCGATAAAAGCTTTGTACAACTTTTCGCGCAAGTCGCCGCGGGTGCTGTGCTGCATGAAAGGGCCGTAACTCGGAAAGTCTAAAGTAATCCGCCAAGGGCCGTTTTCGGCATCCGCATTTTCTTCGCCAGCGCTGCGAGCGGCTTGAGCTGCTAAACTCAACAAACTCGGCGGCAAACCGTCAATTTCGTCTTTGTTTGTGAGGGTGATGCTGAATGCTTTGGTAGCGTCGAGGACGTGATTAGAAAATTGGGTAGTAATTTCGGCCAATTCTAATTGAATGGCATTAAAACGCTCTTTTTGCTCGCCTTCTAAACCGACGCCGGAGAGTTGGGCGTCTCGGAGAGCGGCTTCGACAATTCGCTTTTGAGCTGACTCTAAGCTGTCCCAATTTTCACTAGCCCGCAGTGCTTTAAAAGCTTCATAAAGCGGTTTGCTTTGACTGAGCTTGCTCCAAAATTTTACTACTTCCGGCTGCACTGTTTCGTGAGCCAATCGCAGTTCCGGGCTATTTTTCACACCCATCAAATGTCCGACAATGCTCCAGCTCCAATTTAAACGCTCTCCGAGTCGCTGCAATGGTTCTACTAAGCCGCTCCAAGTCGGTTCTACAGACGATTCTAAGTCAGCTAGCGAGGCTTCTAGTTCGGTCAGCAGTTGGGTAACAGCGGGGACTACGTGTTCTGGTTTGATCGCGTCAAATGGAGGCAATCCTTGACCGATTAGTAACGGGTTATCAGCAATAGTTACGGTTGCAGTCATTGATTTTTCTTGTAACAGGTTGAAAACAGGTGAACTAGACAGATTAGCTTTTCATTTTGTAACACAATTGTCGAAAAATTTGGACTCGATCGGGCGTGAGTCGCAGAATGTCTGAGTCTAAAAATCTTCCTTCTGACTGATGACTAATGACTGCTGACTAATGACTACTGACGATTCTCTGGTGTGTGCTGCAACTCCTTGACAACTGAGATTAAGCGCTTGAGGTGAGGTTTGACAACTTCTTGCTGCTCGTGTTCCAAACGGTGGATTTGAGCTTGGACAATAGACAAATCCGCAGTCGATTGCTGTGCGGGAGCTTGCAGTTGGCTTTGCAAATTGGCCATGACTTTCTGGATTTCCAAAAATCGAGTATTTACTACTTCCCAGTCGTCTCTGGTGATAGAAGTTTCTGCCAAGCCTTGCGTCGCACTTTGCAGTTGCTCTATAGCCTGTTCCACAGCTTGGAGATTCGCCCGTTGGCCAACCGATAAATCTTGCAGTTGTGCGCTCACCTGCTGGCGGACATCGAGCACAGCAGAGGCCACGATTTCTTGCAAAGAAGCTACAGACTCTCCTAAACTCACCAACTGCCGGTGGATGTCCATTGACTCCTCAAAGCCCTCAGCCCTAGGCATGGCAGCCATTTGCTGGCGCAGCGCTGCAATATCTGCAGACAACTGCTTGCGTAATTTAACAATTACCGTCACCGCCGTTTTTTCGACTTTATTAACAGACTTTTGGACTTGGGCCATTTCCGAATTTTGATGCACCCGCACTTGCTGCTCGAACCGATACCGGTTAGCAACATTCAGCGACAAAGCCAAAGTTAGGGGAGCCACCCCGTAAAAAGCTTGACCCGACACTGCCACCGCCAGGGAACCCACACCAGAGGCCGCCAGAGAGGCGTACTCTGCCATCTCCAGCCAGTGTCTTTGAGGAAAACTTGGTCTCAAGTGGTTTGCAACAGAGGGTTTTGGCTTCCGCACGGCTCTTTGGGTCATAGTATTTACTCGTTGTTGGTAAGGTTGCGAGATTGGGTGGAGCATCGATTTCTATCCTTTTTTCAGTTATATGTTTTAGATTATTTCTTGGCACTCTTCTATTTTTACCTTTGTGAGTAAGTTAAGGATGACTGCCATATTATTATGTATTTGGGAGCCTGTGGCGATCGCGCCCAATTCCGGCTGTTAAAAGGTTCGCCCCAACGCGCCCTCTATTTTACAGGAGTTAGGGTCATCGGGTTCGGGCGATCGACAATAGCTGCCCAGGCTAACCGAACAATGCCTAAGACGATTTTAGATTTTAGATTTGAGATTAAAAGTTAAAAAAATGCGACCTACGGATGGAGCTCGGGATTTGGAGCTTGTCTGGAGTTGCCTTTTTGTTCGCGCATTGGTATAATTTACTCTTTCTCAATTGCCCGGATCAAGTTTACTGCCAAAATTGACCAATGAACTCAGAAAAACCCGGAATGGGCGATCGGCTAAAGTCTATTTTCAGTATCGCAATCTTTATCATTCTCGTACTCGCAGTAGGCTTTTTAAGCGTTAATTTTCTTTCAGCTCTCTATGCAAAATTTTCTTAAAATTAGTCCTAGACGCATAGGTTGGAGAAACCGTTTTTTTTAAGATAATAGTTCGTCGCAGTCCGCATAATCGGTAAACAACCCGGTTTCTTTAGTCGGAGTGAGTCCCAGACTGTTTGAAATTCCCAACTTCTTGAAGAAATCTCGAATCTTAAGCACGAGATCATTTGTTTGGATTGCATTCTCCTTCTTCCTTCTTCGTTCTTCCTTCGGCTATAATTTCAACTATAAAGATTGTGGTCTGGGTCTAACCAGACAATATAAAAAACATTTTCACTAAAAAATCCATGCACCCTGCCGTATTCATTAGCAGATATTTGGAACTGGTAGGGAACATTTACTAGCGCAGCTTCATTGGGAATCCCGAAGCCATTAGGCTCAGTTGTATCTAGCCATACTATTCCATGACAGCGCAGGCTTTTACTCTGGCTATTAATAATTTCTTGAGCTTTCAATTGTGACAAATCGCGCAGCCTTCTCAGTAAAGACGCTAGATACTTAGCATCTCTACCACCAATGGAGAATTTCTCTTTATCATCCTGATAGTACCGGAAGGAAAAACTAATTCCTTCTGGGATTTGGATATTGACAACCTCTCTCCTTGCCGAAGATGGTTGACTGCGAATCTCTGTATCTTGTCTTTTTTTATGCTTCTTCGATGACACGGGTTTTGTAAAACTTTCTCATTGATTCCTTCGTAATAGTAGCATGAGAAGGTTCATCTCTTGGCAACTCACCTCTAGCATTAATCCAAGGATCTTCGCGTCGCACCATCAATTCTAACTCATAGGCATCCCGAAAGAAGTAATCATCGGATAACTCGTCTAAAAACTCTTGTACTTCTTCTGGAAACTCGGGTTTTTCGACTTCTTTGAGAATTGGCTTCCAGTCAAATTGTTTTTTGTATTCATAAAATAAAGCCGGGATAGTCGGCCCGTGCACCCAAGCTTCAAAATCTTCATCAAAAAGCGGTTTATCTTCAAAAGCTAAATACCATGCTTGGGCGTAGTACAATAGTTTTTGTAGCTTGTGGTTGCTGAGATAGGAACCTACGTCATTCGCGAACCAGATGTAGTAATCAGCGAGTTTTGAGGCTGTTGTGACTGTAGTTATTGTGGTCATATAATTCGACTCAATAAGTTTTGTATTCTATGATAGCACAGTTGGATTTGGGATTTGGGATTTGGGATTTGGGTTACAACTCACATCTTGTACTATTCTCAAAAACAGGCAAGATGCCCACCCACAAATAATTAATTTTTTTGTGGGTGGGCATCCTGCCCGCCCGTAAAAGACTGATTGAGAATCGTCCAAGATATCAGTTACAATCCTTTGATATACTGCTTCAGTACAGGTGGCAAAGTGTAAAGACTTTCCTGTTTTTCTATCAAGCACCGCCATAGAGATTGCAATGCGTTTAGCAAATCTGATGATAATAGTTGTCCGTTTTGTAGCAATTTGGCGCAGTTGACAGGTTGGTTTTCTGTCGCCAACAATGAGATAACTTGTTTTTATAGTTCGGAAGTGGGTAGTCCTGCATAGTCATGAAAAACAAGGCTTTCACTCTATAAATAAACAGGCGTTATACTCATGAATAAAAGACCAGATTGCTCCAATATGATTGGAGATTTTTTTATAAAAGGAAAGAGTTTTTTTGACTAAACGAGATATTCTTTGTCTCATCTTATTGTTAAATCTTTCTATATAGGAAGTTTGCCCACTTTCCTTGACTACTGATTGGTGTCTCTTTTTTGGAAACACTCTCTGATAAGCACTCCAAAAGTCGGTGAAAAAACAAGCACATTGACTCTGGAACTGCCGGTAGAGAATCCCACAATCCTTAAGCTCCTAAATGCTGACTAATGGCTGATGACTAATGGCTGATGACTGATGACTGCTGACTAACTAATGCAAAAACTTGCGAACTTGATATTCGCGACTTTCGGCGATCGCAATTTGCAAATCGCCCATTTGGGCATCCAACTCATCTATTGTGCTTTGCGGAACCGACTTCCACTTCTCCCTAGTTTCCCAGCGAATCAACATCACCACCTCATTTTCCACCGGATCTACCCAAATTTCTTTGCCTAAAAAACCGTCCCAATTTTTTAGTCCCTCAGTCCAAACTTCCTGATCTCGCTGAATAAACTGCTCCCACTTTTCTTGAGGTACTTTAAATTTGAGCCACTCAATTACCATATTATTTCCTATTTGTAAAGAGCTAATTAATCGTTGCCGATAGCAATTTTAATTATCAACTCAGTTCCCTCTCCCGGACGCGAAACACAGTGCAACTTACCGCCGTGCTTTTCTACTACTAAATGCTGGGATATGGCTAGACCCAAACCAGTGCTCGTGTCTGGACATTTAGTAGTAAACAAAGGGTCAAAGATGCAGTCGAGGACTTCTTCAGTCATGCCAGGGCCGTTGTCACTAATGGCGATCGCAACTTCGTTTTCCCCTACCACAGAAGTCCGAATCCGAATTTCGGGATTGAATACTTCAGCTCTCGACCTGCCTGAAGACAAGTAAGACTGATTTTGAATTTTACCATACTTTTCGGCATTTCTCCCCCCTTCTTCCAAAGCGTCGATCGCATTTGTCAACAAGTGCATGAACACTTGGTTTAAGTGTCCCGCATAGCAGTGAACTCGCGGCAAATCCCCGTACTCTTTAACTAGAGAAATCCCCGGCCGTCCCCCTTTAGCTTGCAGGCGATTTTGCAAGATCAGCAAAGTGCTGTCCAAACCTTCGTGGATATCAGCAGGCTTCATTTGAGCTTCGTCGGTACGCGAGAACAAGCGGAGCGATCGCACCACATCGCGAATCCTTTCAGAACCGACTTTCATTGAATTTAGCAGTTTTGGCAAGTCTTTTTTGATGAAGTCTAAGTCTAATTCTTCCATCAAATCTTGAATTTCCGGCACGGGATGCGGATAATACTTTTGGTAAAAGTCTATCGTTCGCAGCAGTTCTTGAATGTAGCCAGTAGCATGGCTGACATTACCGGAAATAAAACTAACTGGATTGTTGATTTCGTGCGCTATTCCTGCTACCAACTGCCCCAGAGAGGACATCTTTTCTGTTTGAATCAGTTGAGTTTGAGTTCGCTGCAAAATTAACAGCGTCTGCTCTAATTTAGCCGCTTGTTGTCGCAGGCGTTCTTCGGATTCTTGCAAAGCTAAAAGAGACTGTTTGCTTTCTGTAATATCCAATCCCACAAATACCGCCGCCGTATTGTTATGGTATTTTTGAGCGACAATTAGATAAGTTTTATTTTCTCCTCTGATGCTCGCTGTTACTTCTTGAGATGTTTTCTTTTTATGGTTAGCAAAGAAATCGTATACTAAATCGTTAAATTTGGGACTTGTATCTAAAAAACCTACTTTTTGACCGAAAAATAGTTCGGCTGGCATTTTGTAAGCGCTAGCTAAATGTCGGTTTACTCCCAAGTAGCGCAAATCGGAACTTACCCAAGAAACTAATCCCGGCACCGCGTCCAAAACGGCTTGAAGTTGCTCTTTTGCCTCTACGAGCGCTGATTCTGCTGCGAGGCGAGCGGAAATGTCGCGGGCGATCGCGCAGCGGTATTCGCAGCCGCCGTATTCTAAATAATTGACTTTAACTTCGACGGAAAAACGGGCGCCGTCTTTGGTTTTGTAACTGGTTTCAAAAGTGAGGTTGGTTTGCTGCTTGAGTTGATCCCAGTGTTCTCGCCAATCCGATGCTGGCAACTGCGAATCGATGTCGCTAACCCTCATGTTTAGCAGTTCCGATTCCGAGTAGCCAAAAAGATGGCAAGCGGCTTTGTTCGCGTAGCAAATTTGACCGTCTGAGGTACTAAAAAAGATTGTATCAGCAGCATTTTCGAGGGCAATTTGAGTTAGTTGTGGTATTGTTTCTAACTGCTTGCATTTGACCTCGGACTGAAATTTATTAGAGCAATTGGTTTGAGCGGGAGCCTCACCTATCTTAGATGCAAACAAAATCAAACCGCCGATCGCACCTTCGTTATTTTTCCAAGGCTGAAATACCCATCTTACCGACTCGCTGACAGAGCCGCTTGCGGTTTTTCCTGATACAGATGCGATCGATCGCCCTGCCACAAACTCGCTATATTCCAAAACTCCCGTCAAACAAGCCTGGGCATTTTGCTCCCAATATTCCGGGAGATTCGGGAACAGTTCCCAATGAGAGCGGCCGATCGCCTCGCCGTCGCCCCACCCGCAATCTGTTTCCCAGCGACGGGAAACCGACAGATAGCGCATTTCACAATCTACCATTGCCACGGCTTCGGCGGAGCGCTCCACAAACCGCCGAAATCGCTCTTTACTCTCCGACACTGCTGCCTCTGCGGGTTGTTGGGCGATAGGGACATTCCCGTCAACGTACCTTCCCAGTCCCTGACTTTTTTGCTGAACTGGCTTAGTTTGCACGGTTTGGGATTTCCTCCATAGCTGTCAAGTTTGAAAAACTCTGTTTGAGACCAAAAATGCTGTTTTCCCCTGATTTGCTCTCTCGGACAATACCCTTAGAGGGTATCACCCATCATTGATATCATTTTTGATGGGGATATGTCTATAGGCATTGCTATCAACTTAAGGCTAAAGCTAGTGCCCTGCTGGTGTTTGACCATTAGGCATAGATCACGTCGGCGCCCCCGGAATAGTCGGAGGGGACTGGAGATATCTCTTGCCTGCCCCGACTATTCCGGGGCGCAACATGGCAGCGACACTAGGCAAAAAACGAGAGAGGCAAAGGGTTTTAGACGATTGGTGACACCAATGGGTCTATAGGTACTCAAGAAATTTTCCCCCACACTTTGAGAGTCAGAAGATTTCCTAGTGATTGTTGGGTATTTTAGACAAGTTCCCAAAAGAATGCAACTGTAGGCCCGTGAGCCAAACCATGAGCTTCCTCAGTCATTCCCAATTCTTTAAATGCAAATCCCACATCGAACATGGTATGAGATCGTGTAGCCAGTGCGATCGCCAGATAGCTTGAGAATGCAAGAGAGCGCTCAAACAAATTTGTGCGTAAATTCACTGGTAAAATCCACTCTCCCTTTCCGTAACATTGCAGGATCTAATCTTTCAGTCGTGTTGCAAGTCATCAAAACTACGAGTTTTTGCTGAAATTGAATGCCGTGTTCGTCGATGACGCTTTGATACAAAGTTCCATCCAGCAAACTCAAAATATGTTCAGTTTTGTTAGTGCGTTGGGCCTCGGCAGTCGATCGATCTTGAGCCAAATTATCAGCCTCGTTGATAATAATACAAATCCGCTCTAAATAACTCGGCGGCACAAAATTTTCCACAGCATCGTGGTCTAAGATAAAAATCACATAACCCAGCGGCACTAAAATTTCCTTTGCTACCGCTTGCGTCCAAGCAGTTTTGCCCGTGCCCGGTTCGCCACTAACCAAAACAGCCAACTGATTTTGATCCAAAATTGCCTGCTGAACTGTATCGGTAAAACTTTGAACCTCTGCAGAAAACGTGCGAATTGGGAACTGGCTGTGAACCTGTCCGACGCGGCTTTTGTACCCGCCCAGAATCACCGCTAAATTGTAAGTTGCCTTGCTAACGAGAGGCGCAATATCTTGGCAAATTAGAGTGTAGCAGCGTCTTCCCCTGTCGTAGCTGTCAATTTGTAGCCAGCAGCCGAATCGAGCCCAAGAAGCATAAACAGTACCCAAAACTTCCAAGCGTTCCCAGCTAACAAACCGCTCTGGGGGATAAGAAAAATGTCGCTCCATAAAAGACTGGGTAATTGCATCCGGTTTCCCTAGCAAATCCAGAACTTTGAAAACAGTAATCTCTTGGAGTTTGTTGAGAACGTAGTCGATGGGAATGCTAGCGCGGCTGACCAATTGCACCACAGGCGTTTCGGTAACTAAAACGTCTTTGTAGCGGTAATCCGGGTAAACTGGCTGCGGAGTAATGTAATCCCAAAAATCATCTATTTCGTAGCGAGTATTTTCCGAAAATACATTTAACATATTTGCCCACCAAGTATATTGGTGTCGTCCCATTGCGTCGGCAAGGTCGCTAGCTACCCCTAAAGTTTTTTGAGCTAGTTCTAAGGGATCGCTAGACGCTAAATGTACCAGGTGTTCCCAATCCAGTTGACGGTAAAAAGGTCGCCAACCAGAGCCTAGCAGACCTCTATTTGGAGAATTGTTTTGATTAAAATTGTTTTCGCGATCGCCCATATCTTCCGCACTCATTTTGCCAAACTCCTACTTACTCTTATTTTACATTTTTTGTGGTACAGATTCTACAAAAAAAGTGAAAATTATCAACTTATTTTGAGATAAGCGGGCGGCACAAAATCTACTAGCCAAACTTTGTTTGCCGAGCAGTAAAATGTATGACCGTCGCGTTGCATTGCTGCGGCATCTACAGTAAAGACTGCCGGGATGCCATGTCTTGCACCTACTTGGCGCGCCGTCTGGATATTCACGGACAAATGAACATGATGCCGCGACATTTTCCTAATTCCTTGACTGAAAATAGACTCGACGGCTGTGCTACCTGTTCCGTGATATAAAATATCCGGGGGAACACTGGGTTCTAACCGCAAGTCAACCTCTACGCTGTGTCCTTGACTAGCACGAATTAGAGTGCCTGTGGAGTCAAATGAAAAGCGCTGCTTGTCGTTTTCCGCGACTACTTTTTTGAGTTCTGCAAGCTGAACAGGAAATTTATTTTTTTGGCAGGCATCGAGGAGTTCGCTAACAGGAAGCCAGCCACCTGGATCGAGTTCAACGCCGATGCGCCCTGGCGCGTGGCGCAGATGTCTGCTCAGGTATTTGCTAATTTTGACTAAGCGAGAATCGCTCATGATTTTACTTTATTTATTGAGCTTTTAAATCACATTTTGCCAAATGTCACTAGCGGGTTATATTGTGGGCTGGGGGCGGGTTTATTGAATCTGTTGGCACTGCCAGAGAGCGCTTGAGTGAACCCGCCTCTACAGGTTTGTTGAAACTTATTCATATCGCAAAAAATGAATGGTTTTACGCGCGAATTATAGTGGTAAAGTTGCCCTTAAGAACCTAAAAAATTAGGTGCTGCGTCCGGGAATGAAAAACTTTTCAGTGTGCGACTTTTCACGAGCTTTTGATAATTATCAAAAAACTCTGCATTCTGTCGAATGCCTTCTACCTTGGGATAACTCCGCCAAAAACAGCAAAATTTAGATAGCGCCAGTGACATCCTACGTCGGCAAAACCAGCTTCTGCAAGCCACTTTGTCTGCTCTTCAACAGAGGAGGGAATATCTTCTTCTCGATATTTTTGAAACCATGCTGCATCGTCTTCTCCGTTAGCTTTCATGTACTGCCGCCACAACTGTTCGTATTGCTCAGTCAGCCGGGGAGTAGCACCTGTCACAATATCTCGAATTAGCAAGATTCCCCCTAGATTCATGGAGTGAAAAAGTTTGTGAAATAGCTGTTGTTTACCTGCGCTGTCGAGGTGGTGGATTGCCAAGCCTGAAACTACCAAATCGTAACCGCTGCCGAAATCATCTTCGGCAAAGTTTCCTTGCTGCAAGGTCAGCCGTTCTCGGAAAGCAGACAAGTTTGTTTGGCAAGTTTTCAGCATATTTTGGGCCATATCAAAGGCTAGGACTTTTGCTTGAGGAAATGCTTGCAGAATCATAGCCGACAGTATGCCAGTTCCCGCACCTAAATCCAGAACTTTTATGTTACCATTAGTTTCAGAAGGGATTAACTGCAATATTACATCGTGTTGCTCGCCATAGCGCGGAATGATGCGGGGAATTAAGCCGTCATAATCAAAGGCTCTTTGTTCAAATTGCTCGCGTACAGCGTCTAAATTCACAGACGATTTTCCTCAAATTGTTAATAGTTGAGTGCGTCAAGGCAGTTAGCCGGTTCTCTTCTCTGAAGGCATATTACATTTTATAATACAAAAAATATACAGACCTGTCAAGATGTTGAAGAAAATAATTTAAAAGAAGTTACGGACGATCGCCAGATAGGGACTTTGTGCGCCCAAACCCGCCCCTGATTTGGGAACTGTCTAGTCATGCACATATATCTCATTCAGTGCAGATGAGGCAGAATGCCACAGACGCGAAAGCCTGCCGAAGACGAGACTTTGTGCCAGATACTAGGAGTAATTGTGAGCAAAAAGTTGACGGTTATGATACCCGTTTCAAACAAGAATGCAACTGTCGGTGTGTGATCCACACCATAAAATTCTCAGTGATTCCCCTTAGTAAAATATAAAAGATACCAGATAAAAAGGAATGAGCCACCAGCCGACGATCGGCTAGACATGAAAAAATCAGTCCTCAGATTGACAAACTTTAGCCAACTATAAACAAAAATTAAGGTGACTCCCGAGTGGATGTGGTGCCTGCCAATTTTTCAGGAAGATGAAGAGATACAAAATATTACACCCGCCGGTGCGGGAAAGAAAATTGTGATAATGAATCAGGATGCGAGTAGATTAGGTGTCAGCCGTCAGGGGAAAATAGAAGCAATGGAAATCCAACAACGGAGTAAGGATAAGCCCGATCGCCAGCAACAAAACGCGTCCGATCGGCTCGGTCAAATTTCTACGACAAAAGAACTAGATTGGTCGCTACAAGAATGTTTAGATTTTAAAAGAGCGATCGACCGAGCGACACTTGCGGTGAGGACGGACGCGCGAGGAATTATCAACTATGTCAGCGAACGAGTTTGCTCAATCACCAACTATTCGCAAGCCGAACTAATCGGCTGCCACTTCGGCATCCTCCATTCGGAATATAAATCTTCGGAAATCATCAAAAATCTGCTATCAACAGTTGCCAAAGGTGAAATTTGGCAAGGAGACATTCAGAATAAAGCCAAGAATGGAAGTGATTATTGGGTGTACGCAGCAGTAGTTCCACTGTTGGACTGTAAGGGAAAACCCTGTCAGTATTTGGCGATCGGATTCGACATCACTGATCGCAAAGCCGTTGAAGCAGCCCAAGCCGAAGCCAACCGGGCAAAAGACGAATTTCTGGCGATCGCCTCCCACGAACTGCGATCGCCCCTGAGTGCGATTTTGGGATGGGCACAGCTAGCTCGATCGCGCAATTTAAACGAAGCCACCACCAGCCACGCTTTGGAAATCATCGAGCGCAACGCCAAATTACAAAACAGGCAAATAGACAATCTCCTCGACCTCTCGCGGTTGCTGCGAGGGAAAATGTGCCTGAACATCGGCCAAGTTCACCTCCCGTCTATCATAGAATCTGCGATTGACACCCTCCGTCCCGCCGCCGATGCCAAAAACCTCCGCGTAGAAAAACATTTCGACCCCGCCATCACCTATGTTTTGGCAGATGCAGAACGCTTGCAGCAAGTAGTCTGGAACCTCCTTGCAAACGCCATAAAATTCACCCCAGAAGCGACACCATACCCAATTCAAGTGCGAATCGAGCCTACTGAGTCAGGCGTCTTGATTCAGGTCAGCGACAGCGGTTGCGGCATCGATCCGAAATTTCTGCCGCACATCTTTGACTACTTCCGCCCCGCAGACAACTTCCAGACCAAGGAACAAAATCGGCTGGGGCTGGGGCTCTCAATTGTGCAGCAGTTGGTGGAACTGCACGGGGGAAGTGTTTGGGCTTCGAGTTCCGGTATCGGTCAGGGGGCGACCTTTGGGGTGCTGCTACCGATTGCCAACAAAAATGCACCCGACGATCACACTGCTGCGATTGCCCAAAGGGAAAGCAGACCCGGATCGGTTTCCAAACCCCTAGCGGGAAAGCAAGTCCTGGTGGTGGAAAGTAGCGCCGAGATCCGGCAATTTCTCAAAACTGGCCTCGAAGCATTTGGAGCCAAGGTAACAGCGGTGGGTAGCGCCGCCGAAGCGATGGCGGAGTTGCAACAGTCCCGCCCCGACGTGTTGGTCAGCGATATGACGGTATCGGGAGCCGACGGCGGCGATTTAATCCGCCGCATCAGAGCAATGGAAATGTCCGAGCACAGGGAACTGCTGCCGGCCGTGGCGCTGACGGGAGGCATTGAGGAAGAAGATTCGGCCGAAGCGCTGGAGGCGGGGTTTCAGAGGCATTTGTCGAAGCCGGTGGAAGCGAATCAGTTGGTGAGTGCGATCGCCCAATTGGCTGGACTGACTGGATTCGGCTCCGGAGAGTGGGGTTCGGGAAATATCCGGGCGGCCACACCCCAGACCACGCTGCCGGAACCTAACAGTTTTGACGACAAAAATTATCTGGAACAATTAACAAGTGACAGTAGAGAATTACCGTTGTTGCTGGTAGTAGAAGACAACAATTTTCTGCTGGCTTACCTCCAAACTTTATTAACTCCGTACTATCGAGTCGCTGTGGCGATGGACGGCGTTGAAGGTTTAGAAAAAGCCAAAAGTTTGCAGCCAAATTTGATTGTGAGCGACCAAATCATGCCAAGACAAAACGGACTGGATTTGCTCAAGGAGATTCGGAACACGCCAGAATTGAAATCTACTCCGGTAATCTTTTTGACAGCGCGATCGGGGATGGACGCTCGGATCGAAAGTTTGGATGCGGGTGCTGACGATTATATTTCAAAACCTTTTGACGAGAGGGAATTGCTGGCGAGGGTGAGAAATTTGTTGCGATCGCACTCAGCCGAACAGCAGTTGGCGGAGCTCAACCGTCAGTTGCAGCAGCAGAAACAGCAGTTAGAAACAGTGAATCGAGCCTTGCAGTATTTGGCAAATTACGACAGTTTGACTGAGGTAAGAAACCGCCACTCTTTTAATGAATACCTCAATACGGAATGGCGGCGTTTGGCTAGGGAAGAAGCACCGCTGTCTTTAATTATGTGCGACATTGATTATTTCAAACTTTACAACGACACTTATGGTCACCAAGCGGGGGATGAATGTTTGCGGCAAGTGGCGGGGGTGATCCAGCATTCGGTAAAGCGAGCGGCAGATTTAGTAGCGCGTTACGGTGGAGAAGAATTTGTAGTAGTTTTGCCGAATACGGATATTGAAGGTGCCACTTCCGTAGCTGAAATGATCGCACAACAGGTGCGGGGTTTGCACATAGCTCACGCTAAGTCTGCTGTCAGCGAATATGTGACGCTGAGTTTGGGTGTAGCTTGCTGCATTCCGGGGGCGAAGTCGCAGCCGGGGGAGCTAATTGCGATGGCCGATGAGTCGCTTTATCGGGCGAAAGAAGCAGGGCGCGATCGGGTTTCGGTTGCCACATTTCAAGGATAATATAATAGTTAAATCCACTTGTATGGTGCGTCAGAAATCTATCGTTTCGATTTAAACAATTTTTTTGTGTCAGACGCACCATACCAATGTGCTGGCAAAATTGGGTGAATTTAAATTGCTATAAATATAGTTAAAGGAGGTCGTGCCATGACAGCAACCTTAGACAAACCAAAAGACCAGCCCCTAACTCCGGGATTGATTGGCAACAATTCAAGCTAATCGAGCAGGGGTTTTCTGACTCCCCCGGCCTCCGACTTTTTTATTTCAAAGGTGAGGTAGGAATCTTGGCAGTTTCGCAAGAACATGAAGTCTTCAGCGGTGTCATCGCCCTGTTGCTGGGTACGTATTTTGTAGAAAAAGAAATCGCTTTTACTCCCACAGGAAGTTCTACCCAGGAAAAAGAAGGAAAAGCCTCGGCAGAAGCAGACCAATCTTACTTAATTGGCACAGCATCGGGAGGCATGGCAGACCTCTCGATCGAAGTTGTATTTACTAGCGGCAACGAAAGCAAGTTGCATCGTTACCAAGCCTTGGGACTCCCCGAAGTTTGGTTTTGGCAGGAGGGAGTATTTGGCCTGTATCATTTGCGATCGCACGGATATGAACAAATTGACCAAAGCGAAATATTGCCTGATTTAGATATTAATTTATTGTCTCGCTGTCTGCTGATTGCTTCAAGGGTGGAAGCGGTTAAAGAATGGAGGCGAGGCATTTCGGGAGATTAGATGAAAAGTGTCTTGTGAGTGCGACATCGCCTGCAGTCCGAGTTACAAATTGCAATACTGGCGATCGCGATCGGGTGGTTAATAAGTGCGTGCGATCGCTGGCATAATCCCCGAAACGCCAGAGATATGTTATTTAAGGTAGATACCGACATCAGATTTTAGCAACTTTTCTAGGAGGTTATTGCCCTATGTCCTCTGAAAAACCAAACCCTACGACCACTTCTGACTGGCGCTTGCACTTTGGCAGCCTTTCACAAGAAGCGAAGCATACAGTTAAGGTGCTGTTGTTAACAGCACGAAAGTCTGGCTTTTATAAATTAGAAGAAATACTGTCAAATTTGACCGATCTGAATCTGGAAAACAATCAGATATCAGACCTAACACCCTTGCAATCTCTGACCAATTTGACTAATCTGAATCTGGGCAACAATCAAATATCAGACCTAACACCCCTGCAATCTCTGACCAATTTGATAGAGCTGAATCTGGACAACAATCAAATATCAGACCTGACACCCCTGCACTCTCTAACCAGTTTGAAATATCTGAACTTGTTCCACAATCAAATAGTAAATCTAACACCCCTGAAATCTCTGACCTGTTTGACTAATCTGAATCTGTCCCACAATCAAATATCAGACCTAACACCCCTGAAATCTCTGACTTGTTTGATTAATCTGAATCTGGACAACAATCAAATATCAGACCTAACGCCACTGAAATCTCTGACGATTTTGACATATCTGAATCTGGACAACAATCAAATATCAAACTTAACACCGCTGAAGTCTCTGGTCACAAATTTGACTAATCTGAATCTGTCCCACAATCAAATATCAGACCTCAAACCCCTGCAATCTGTGACCAATTTGAATAATCTGAATCTGGTAAACAATCAAATATCAGACCTCAAACCCCTGCAATCTCTAACCAGTTTGAAATATCTGAATCTGGACAACAATCAAATATCAGACCTCACACTCCTACAATCTCTGACCAATTTGATAGAGCTGAATCTGGACAACAATCAAATATCAGACCTCACCCCCCTGCACTCTCTGAGCGATTTGAAAAAGCTGTCTCTGCCTAACAATCTTTTATCAGACCTAACACCCCTCCAATATCTGTGGAAAGCTATCGCCAATTCCACAGAGCGAGTTGATCGCACTCGTGCCGCAGCCGCGATCGAATTTGCCTACACAGCTCTCGGCAAGAATTGCCCAAAAATTATTTTTTGTTCGAGTCCCCACTCTGCCATAATACAGTTAAACAAATTGAAATCTCCCACTAATAAAAATGATTTTTTTCGGCGTATTTACAAACAGCTAGAACCAGCCTGTCTGCCGTTTAGGTATATATTTTTTTTGTGCGTGTATTATTTCGCACTAACAAGTGAGCGACCACAGCCAAAAACCGCTTTTTTCCAGCTTATTTACGAACAGCTAGAATCGGCATATAGGCCTTTTGACTTAATAAGATATAGTAGTTCGTATTTGCCACAATTAATAGCATGGGAGCGACAGCTCACACAAGAATTGCAACGTGATTTTTGGGACTATTGTAGAGACAACTCAACGTCGATCGTTAATCGGGCATCCCTGTGGGATAAAATCTGTGTGGCTGACTTTTGTGTCTCTGTACTTAGAATTGTTCTCAACCCAGATGCACAAAAAGCTTTTGAATGCTTGAAGCAGCTTTTAGTGGAATGTGGCTGGATTTTTGCGTTTGACAAGGTTTGCTATGTGTGCGATCGCCCTTTAAAACTCTCCCTCGACAGCGAACATCGGCCACACGCAGAAGGAGAAAGCGCGATCGAATTTAGCGACGGCTACAAACTCTACTCCTACCACGGCGTCACCTTGCCCGAAAAATACGGACAAATCCACCCCAATCAGTGGGAATCTACCTGGATTTTAGAAGAAGAAAATGCCGAATTAAGGCGAGTGTTAATTCAGGGAATTGGTTAAGCCAGAATTTGCCAAGAATTGCAAGCCACAGAATTAGATTGCTGGCAAGAATACACCCTGCTAAGAATTGATGCTGATATTGATGGCATCGAGCCTGCTAATTTCGATCCTGATGATGATGTTCCTGAAAAAGAGGCAATCTACTTGTTAAAAATGACTTGCCCGAGTACCGGATTCATTCATGCTTTGCTGGTTCCACCTGAGATGCAATCTGCAAGGGGAGCGATTCGCTGGGTGAATTAGGATGTCGATTATGAGGATTTTTGGGTGCCCACTTGAAATTTAGGGCAAGTTAGAAACCTAGTTGATAAGAGTCGGTAGTTGAAACCTATCCTACACAAACTTTCGTCCAAGTGCGCGGACTGAAGACTAACCTTTATATTCTTGCATTTGCTGGCGAATGGCTGCCTCAATCTTAGTATCGAAATCCGAATCTCCATTTTTTTGATGATTGAAGTATACCGCTTTTGCCGCCTGTCTAAGTAGGCTTGTAGTGCAGCTTTATTCCCGCAATTCTCAAGAAAATAACGCTTCAATTCTCCATCTGACATTGCAGTATAATCTACTTTGGTCATTAAACTACCTCCCCATTTGGAGCAATTTCAATCTCAATTTCCTCGTCATATCCAGCCAATACGAACAACTTTTTGCTTCTCTCGTCCACACAGACGAGGTTAATAGGTTGCAATGCCAAATATGTCAAGTAATAACTGATTCGATAAATTAACCACAATATTTGTAGTGGCGGGTTTCACCAACAATCTTTCATTCACATCGACAATATCTATAAACCCGCCCTCACCCAGGCGACTTTCACGATCCAAGATAACGCCTGTCACTGCAGCAAAGAGTTATGGAATGTGGTTTGTGGATCTTGACTCCCGTGTATTACCAATGTAGTATTGAGTTACGGTAGAAAAGCTCGATCGATCGACACCAGTAAACAAAATTTAGAAAAACCTATGAAACCCATCCGACAAGGCGACGTAATTCTCACTCCCGTACCGAAAATCGAAGGAGAAAAAAAACCTCACCTCACTCTCGCCGAAGGTGAAGTCACCGGACATTCTCACCAGATTATTGAGGGACAAGCTGAACTTTACGAAAAAGACGGCACTCTGTACTTGCGGGTGCTTTCACCGACAGCTTTATTGAGTCACGAAGAACACCATGCGATCGCAATTCCCGAAGGTAATTGGATGGTGCGAATTCAGCGGGAATATGAGCCCCAAGGTTGGAGGTATGTCACAGACTAAGGTTAAAAAACTGACGCCAGAACAAGCAGCTTTGATTCCAGTTTATCGGGAAAAGTGGAGAGCGATATCGCTTTCCACTGGCCCGATAAATCGATCGCAAGCTGCGGAAACAGTTAAATCGGCTTACAGTGCGATCGGCCTCAAAGCACCGGAAATCATTTTTGTCGATCGCCCCTACGAAGCTGCGGATCTAATCGTCAGTCGATTTGACAATCCCAGGAGCCAACTGCGGAGCCAATTCGAGACAAAACTTCGCAGCCCGCTAGAAAAACAACTGCGGGGTTATTTGGGAAGCCAACTAGAAACCGAACTGCAAAACCAACTGCCAACTCAACTGGAACAACGACTTTATACTCAACTGAAAACGCAATTGTGGGAGCCGGAGCGAAATTATTTAGCTGGCGAAATATCAAGCCAATTGCCACCGCAACAGGTGATCGATGAGCGGAGTGGAGAAATCCGGCCAACATTAGGAAAACACCTCAGTAATTGCATTCAACCAGAGTTGTGGGCTGCTTATGGGAGTTTGTTGGATTTCTGCATTTCCGTTCTAAATTTACCTCATTCCTACGCCAAAAATTGGATTGTTTTTCAATCGATTGTCCGGGATTGCGGCTGGATTTATCCCTATGACAAAGTTTGCATTGTCTGCTCCAAGCCGATCGCACTTTTTGCAGACAGCAACCACCGCTTGCACGCCGAAGGAACACCAGCGGTACAATTTGCCGACGGTGTTTCGATTTACGCCTATCACGGGGTGATTTTGCCCGAATGGTACGGTAGGCTGCACCCCCACCAGTGGCAGTCTAAGTGGGTGTTGAAGGAACAGAATGCGGAAGTTCGGCGCGCGTTAATTCAGGGAATTACTTACGATCGCATTTGTCAAGACTTAGAGGTGACAGAATTAGATAGTTGGCAGGAATACACTTTATTAAGCATCGAGTTTGAGGATGATTTTGATCAGGTGGGTAATCCAAAGCCAGTTTATTTGTTAAAAATGACTTGTCCGAGTACGGGATTTATTCATGCGTTGCGAGTGCCGCCTGATATAGAATCAGCTAAAGAAGCAATTCGCTGGGTAAATTGGGATATTGACCCAGAGGAGTTTTCCGTACAAACCTGAGTAATACAAATTTAAAAAAGTCTTGCTACAATCATCACTCTTATACCCATTGTTAAAAGTCACAGAACCCCGCGCCGGACTTAGGCTCAGCCGTTTCCCTAGCCGAGCATCTGTAGTTCACTCAACTGAAAACCTTTATATTGACAACAGCCTTAACCCATGAAACACCGATAAACGTTCCCGCAGTGTGCCAGTTCCCAGGGTGGAATGCACCAACCACCGATCGCCCAAAAACTTTTAATAACATGAAGAAGAAGCCCACCCTCGAATCGAAGGTGGGCTCAGTTCATGCCAGCTTACCGACAGCTAGGCAATCGGGTCTCTTCGCTGGTAGACGTAAAATATCGGAAAAAGATCCGAACGTCCGAAAAAACTTCTCGTCCACCATTAAGCTTCAGTTTACCCAACCGGATCGGGAAAATTGCGCCCGCAGCGATGTGCCCCGGACATCGGGGAACACTGGGGCTTAAACTTTTCAATAGACTTCTGCAAAAAAAGCTCCTCTTGGGCCGGCAGGATGCCTAATCCCTACTCCGCACAAGAATTAAACTTGTTCGAGAATTCTCCTCTTTAACTTGGATTTCCCAACTGATTAGGCATCGTGATCGTGTGCAAAACGACGGAACAGGAAATCTAGGGCGTAGTTCCGCAAATTGTAGTATTCCGGATCTTCCATCATTTGAACCCGATCGCGCGGACGCGGAAAAGGAATCTCCAAAACTTCGCCAATTGTCGCCGACGGGCCGTTAGTCATCATCACCAGTCGATCTGCCAAAAACAGCGCTTCATCAATATCGTGAGTAATCATCAACACCGTACAGCGGTGATCGTTCCAGATTTTCAGCAACTCTTCTTGCAATTCCTCCTTAGTAATTGCGTCCAGAGCACCAAAAGGTTCGTCTAAAATCAGCACTTTTGGGCGAATTGCCAAAGCGCGGGCAATCGAAACCCGCTGCTTCATCCCCCCCGAAATTTGTGGCGGTCTTTTCTCAGCAGCTTCTGTCAATCCCACCATCGCCAAATGCTCTTTGACGATCGCATTTTTTTCCACCTTCGACTTCTCAGGAAATACAGCATTAACCGCCAGATAAACATTTTCAAACACCGTGCGCCAAGGTAGTAAAGCATAACCCTGAAACACCACCATGCGATCGGGGCCCGGCTTCGTAATCCGCTCTCCGTTAATCGACACGGTGCCCTGGCTCGGATGGCTAAAACCCGACACCATATTTAACAGTGTTGATTTGCCACAGCCCGAGTGTCCAATCAGAGTAATAAACTCTCCCTCAGCTACATTCAGATTGACGTTTTCTAAAGCCCTGTAACCGTTTGGGTATACTTTATAAACATTGTCCATCACCAAAAAAGGTTGGCGGCGGCCTTTTCCCGGCTGGATTTGAGTTTTGGTGTTCGTCTGGTTTTTAGTGGTGTTGAGCATGAGTTTAGGAAATTGTGATTGGGTGATTTGCGAGGAAAGTTCGGCAACGGATTATGTAACGGATGTAACGGATGTAACGGATATAACGGAGGTCATGAAGAGGGAATTGCTCACTAGCAATTAGCACTTAAAAACTAACAACTAACAATTAGCAATTACCCTGTTTTTATCTAACTAAAAACCGCTCTAAGCAGCTCGGCGGCCGGAATCGAGTACAACTTCCGCCATGGTGAAATCGCGTTTAATCGCCAGATTGTTGAGATAGCCGATCGGATCGTCAGCATTAAACACCGAGCCGTCAAATAAGCTGAGAGAACCGCGAGTGTAAGTAATATCAGCCATCCCCAGCTCTCGCGCCGCCGTGCTGAACGCACCGACTCGCACCACCCGCTCCAGAATTTCCACCCAGTTGCGCGGGAACACAGTATCGCCCCAGCGCGCCATCTGCACCATGTGCCAGAGTTGTTCGGTGCGGCTTGGGCGATTCACCCCATCTCCAGAAAACAAGTGGTGGGCGTATTCCCGCATCGGAGTATCGAGGTTGCAAGCAACAGAGCTTGGGTCGCCTAGTTGGATGTAACTCTTATCAGTAGCGACGTACTCCCTTCCCGCGACAATTTCCGAAACCTCGGCGGCGTGATTTGGATCGGCGCAGTAGTGACAAGCTTCGAGCAAAGCTTTGACTAGAGCAATGTGAGTGTTGGGATAAGCATTTGCCCAGTCTTCCCGAACTCCGAGAATTTTGCCGGGGTGTCCGGGCCACAGTTCCAAATCTGTAGCCACTGTAAAGCCGACTCCTTCCATCGATGCCCGCAAGTTCCAAGGTTCGCCGACGCAGAAACCGTCAATAGTGCCGCCCTGCAAGTCAACGATCATTTGAGCTGGTGGGATATTTTTCAGCAACACATCGCGATCCGGGTCAATGCCACCGGAAGCCAGCCAGTAACGCAGCAACAGGTTGTGCATCGAAGAAGGGTGAACGATGCCCATACGGTGGGTTTGCGCGGGCGTTCTCTGGAGCATTTTTTTAAAGTCTGCCAGAGTATAGATCCCTTGGTCGTAAAAGCGCCTCGCGAGGGTAATTCCGTTACCATTGCGGCTCATGGTGAGGGCTGTAACCGTCGGAATCGGCTGCTCTTGGTGGCCCCCCAAGCTCAACCACATCGCCATCCCAGAGGGCATTTGGGCTGCGTCTAAGTAACCTGCGGCGATGCCGTCTACGATGCCGCGCCAGCTTGTTTCCCGCACGAGGTGGACTTCATCGAGCCCGTGCTTGGCAAAAAAGCCTTTTTCTTTGGCGACAGCGAGGGGAGCACAGGCTGCCAGCGGAATAAAGCCGAGTTCGAGGTTGACTTTTTCTAGGCCGTGGCGGGCGATCGCGGGTACTTTCCGCGCCCGCAGTTTTTTGACCCGCTTCTGCTGATTGAGGAAGTAAATCATTTCGCTACGTAGAGCGTAGTAGCTAGGGTGTGAGACGACTTCCATCCGTTTGCGGGGGCGGGGGATGTCTACTTCGAGAATCCCGCCAATCTTCGATTCTGGGCCGTTGGTGAGCATGACAATGCGATCGCTCAGCAACACGGCCTCATCCACATCGTGCGTTACCATCAGGGCGCTAATTTCGTACTCTTGGCAAATTTCCATCAACTTTTCTTGCAAGTTGCCACGAGTCAAAGCATCCAAAGCGCCGAAGGGTTCGTCTAAGAGTAACAGTTTGGGGCGCAGGGCCAGAGCACGGGCGATCGCCACCCGCTGTTTTTGTCCGCCTGATAGCAGTGCGGGTTGCTTCTCGGCGTGGGGCGTCAAGCCCACCATATCGATGTGTTTTTGAATGATTTCGAGGCGTTCGGCTTTGGGTAAGCCGCTCATTACCGAGTCTACGGCTAGGGTAATATTTTCTCTGACCGTCCGCCAAGGTAGCAGCGAATAGTTTTGGAATACTACCATGCGATCGGGGCCTGGCTGGGTGATTCTTTGCCCTTCAATTGTCACCAATCCTTCTGTCGGCATATCCAAACCTGCGACCATATTGAGCAGCGTAGATTTGCCGCAGCCGGAGTGTCCGATTAAGGAGATAAATTCGCCTTTTTTAATTTCTAGATCGATGCCTTTGAGGGCGATGTATGTCCCCCCATCTGAGAGATTAAAGACTTTTTCTAGTTGTTCTACTGCAATCAAAACAGACATGATTTTCTTGCCTTTTTTGTAAGTTTGTTATTTGACTGTTGAGTGTTGACTGTTGACTGTTCGCTGTTCGCTGTTCGCTGTTGATATATAACAGCTAATAGTTAATATATGACTGGATACAGCAACCTGTTTCTTAAATCAACCAAAAAACTTTTTTTAATCCATTAACAAGAGTTTAAAAAAAAGGTTTCTCAGCCAGGGAGTTCGTAATTGCTGTAACCGTGAACTGTCAACCGTCAACCGTCAACCGTCAACCGTGAACAGTCAACATATCTAATTAGCTACTTTCCTTGAGAAGGAGCAATCTTTTGCTGCAACCAAGCCATCATGCGATCGAGCAACAAACCAACAGCCCCAATGTAGAACACCGCTAACAGAATTTCGCTGATGTAGTTTTGCTGGTAAGCATTCCAAATAAAGAAGCCGATACCCGTAATCCCCGACATCACGATTTCCGCAGCAATAATCGCCAGCCAAGCCAAACCGATCGCAATTCTCAATCCTGTGAAGATATAAGGAAGTGCCGACGGAAACAAGATGTTGATGTAATACTCCTGACGAGAAAGTTGCAGCACTTTCGCCACGTTGTTGTAATCGTCGGGAATTTGGCGAACACCTTCAGCCGTGTTGATTAAAATCGGCCAAACTGAAGTGATAAAAATCACGAACAAAGCAGCAGGTTCGTTTTGTTGCAGTGCAGCCAGGGCAATGGGCACCCAAGCCAAAGGGGCCACCATCCGCAGAAACTGAAAAAGCGGATCTAAAGCGCGGTTTAGAAAAGGATTTGTACCTACCAAAACACCCGTACCAATTCCCACAACGGCCGCGAGAGTGTAGCCTTTTGCCACCCGTTCCAAACTCGCCAAAGTCTGCCAAAATAATCCAATTCCGTAGGTTTTGGAGTTCATGAAAGGATACAGCAACAAAATCCGCGTCCGTTCGTCAGTCCAAATGCTGATCGGCCCCGGCAGTTTGATCAGTCCCGTACTTGACAAGAATTGCCAAACCAACAGAAAGCCCAAAACTCCTAAAATTGGCGGCAAGATATTTGGGGAATTCTTCTTCCAAAACTCGCCAAAAGCTCCTTGTGCATTGCCGCCTCTCCGACTTGTACTTACAGCCATGCTGCTAATCTCCTATGTCTGGTGCTGTGTATTTTCGAGACTAAATTTTGAGACTAAATTATGGGAAGCTAAGACCCCATCACACTTTTTTAATTGCCAAACTCTTGAGATAAGCTTCTGGCTTTTCCGGGTTAAATTCTGTGCCGTCAAAGAACTTCTCAACGCCCCGAGACGTACTTTTTGGAATGTCAGCATCAGCAACTCCGGCTAATTTTGCTGCGGCTTTCCACAAATCTTCTCGGTTGACTTTATCGATGATTGTCTTAGAATCTGCCAAGGTGTTAGTTGGCAAGAAACCCCAGCGCACGCTTTCGGTTAAGAACCACAAATCGTGACTCTTGTAGGGATAAGAAACGTTGCCGAGGTCGTCTTTCCAGTACAGCGGACTCATCTTGAAATCGTCGATCGCTGGTTGGCCGTCACCCATGAGGTACTTGCCCTGGTAGGGAGGTGTCAAAACTGCCGGAGCTACGTCAAAGTAGTTTCTGCCAGAAGTAATGGCTACTAATTCTGGGCGATTTTCTGGTTTGTCGCACCACTGCTGCGCTTCGATCAGTCCTGCTAGCAGGGCTTCTGTGGCCTTGGGGTGTTTGTCTACCCAGTCGCCACGAATTGCTAGATACTCTTCGGGGTGATCTTTCCAGATTTGGCCAGTCAGGGCGGACATGAAGCCGATGTTCTCTGTGACGATCCGCAGGGGCCAGGGGTCGCCGGTACTGAAACCGTCCATGCTGCCGGTTTTCATGTTGGCTACGGTTTGCGCTGACGGTACTGTTAGCAACTCGGCTTCTGTGTCGGGATCGATGCCGTTAGCTGCTAGCCAGTAGCGAATCCAAAAGTCTTGGTTGGCTTTGGGGAAGGTATAGGCTGCTTTGAAGGGCGTGCCTGCTTTTTTGAGGCCTTTCATGTAGTCTTGGGCAGCTTGGTCTAGTTTGAGCCCGATGCCTTTGCCTTGGTGTTTGCTCGCGATCGCAATTCCATTTCCCTGAGTGTTCAACTGGGCTAGAACATACATGGGGATTTGGACGCTGTTTTTGGTAATCAACCCTTTACTAATTTGATAAGGCATGGGCATTTGCCACTGGCCACCGTCAATGCCGCCGCCTGCAGATCCAATTTCTAGGTTATCTCTGGCAGACCCCCAGTTGGCTTGCTTAGCAACTGTTACCTCAGTCATGCCGTATTTGGCAAAAAAGCCTTTTTCTTGGGCAATGATTAAAGGTGCTGCTTCGACGATCGGGATGTATCCCAATGTGATTTTAGTGCTTTCAATTCCTTCGACTCTTTTCTCGTTGGCAACAGCCATTACTGAGGTAGCTGCGGGTATCGCGCCGTCAGCACCGGCAGTGGCACCGGGTTCTGGAGGATTTCCCAAACAGCCTTTGAGCAGTATTGAACTGACGGCAGATGCACCTGCTGTAACGATAAATTTACGCCGAGAAAATTGCTCTGAAAATTTTGTCATAGTCTAGCCTCGCTGCAATTCATAATCTTCTGTAACGACATCACTGAAGTTTATCAATGCGCTTTTTTTCTGTTCGTTAATGGAATTTAGCGAACTGTTTTGAGCGCTGGTTCGCAGGAGGGAGCAAAAGATTTATCGCTAGCATAAGTCTTTAAACTATCCCTGCTGATTTTACACTTTTGATTAACTCAATATCTCGACGATCGGCCGAGCGGTGCGATCTCCCAAAAAGCGAGCAGCACATTTTCTTGGCTTGATAATTAACTCTACCGTACTATTGCAGAAATTCTAAAACAATTATTAAATTTGATTGATAAGTAAATCTTTTAGGATCACGCTATCGATAACGAACCCTTGGAAAGGGCGATCGGGTTTGCTTATCAAAACTGGTTCATACCAAGACTTGCTGAGTAAAGGTTGTAGCGAATGGCGATCGGGGGTCATTCAAACCTATTGTCAATAAGCAGCAAATACCGCCACCAGTGTACATTTACTTTGTTAATATATGTTTACTTTTTTTACGTTAATTGTAGTAAATTATACAGAAATAATTCCTTTTATACGATTTTGCTGTTTTCAAAGGGTTGACTCGTTTTCATTGGTGTCCTAAAATTGGCGCTTAATCCTAAGTGATTTACCGGATACAGCAGATTCCATATTTATGAAGTACACCCGCCTCTAGTTAGCTCCTCGTAGGAAGACCGCAGTGCCGTGTCCCTACACTTCACAAACCTGGAATACGCTGTATGATATGGCGTGGGCTTTCAGGTTCGATTTCCGTAAAACAGAGAAACCGGGTTTCTTCAAGAAACCCGGTTTCTAAACACCCGAAATTACTAAGGGATCGCAGTACCTACAAGTTCGATTAGTTGGGCGGGTCAAAGCGGTTGACGGAGAGAGCAACACCGATCATGGGCAGAGCGACACCGAAGCAAATCAACCACTGATCCAGGTTCATCGGAGCCGTCTCAAATATGCGATTGACAAACGGAGAATTCGCAAAGATAATCTGCAAAATTATCGCCAGGACAATTCCCACACCGAGGGCAGGAGCGCCGCTAACTTCTTCCTTAGAACCGCTAAATTTAGCAATCAAAGAAGGCAACAACTGGCTGAGACTCAACAGGTAAAAAATTCTTCCCATTACCAAAGCTTGAATCGCCATTGTCCGGGCCAGTTCCAAGGTTCCCCAAGGAGCTTGGCGTACCCATTCAAACATCCCGAAAATCAGAGTCCAGTTGTAAAGAGAAATAGCGATGATCCGCTTGATCCGATTTCCGGTGAGGAAAGGTTCGTTTACTGGTCGGGGCTGCTGTTTCATGACTCCCGCTGACTTGGGCTCGAAAGCCAGGGGCACAGTCATGGTGATCGAGTTGAGCATATTCAGCCAGAGAATTTGTAGCGACAAAATCGGCAATTCTCGACCTAGGAGCGTGCTGAGCAAAATTGTCATTGACTCCCCGCCGTTGACTGGGAGAATGAAGCTAATTGCTTTGAGCAGATTTTTGTAAACAGATCGCCCTTCTTCGACAGCAGATTCGATCGACGCAAAGTTATCATCGGTAAGAATCATGTCGGCGGCTTCCTTAGAAACCTCAGTACCGCTGCCCATCGCAATACCGATATCCGCTTGTTTCAGCGCCGGCGCGTCGTTAACGCCGTCTCCCGTCATCGCCACGATTTCGCCTTGAAGTTGCAAAGCTTCTACGAGGCGGAGTTTTTGTTCTGGGGCGACGCGGGCAAAAACTGAGCCTGCTTCTACAGCTTCGCCGAGTTCCTGCTTGCTCATTGCGGCGAGTTGAGCACCGGTGTAGGCTACAAGTTCTCTGTGGTGTTTAGTTTTGCGGAATCCCATGCGGCGGGCGATCGCCTTGGCTGTAGCGATGTGGTCGCCGGTAATCATTTTGACTTGGATGCCGGCGGTTTGACAAGCTTGGACGGCTGCGATCGCTTCTGCCCGCGGCGGGTCAATCATGCCTTGCAGCCCCAAGAAAACCAGGCCTGACTCCAAATCCGAGTGATCGACGGAATTTTGGCTTTCGGGTACTGGCTTTTTCGCTAAAGCCAAGACGCGCAAGCCTTGCTTTGCCATTTCATCGACAGAAAGGTGAATTTGTTCGCGATCGACTTCTACCGGATTTCCTTGAGTATCGAGACTGGAACCGCAGCGGCCGAGAATTGATTCTACGGAACCTTTGACGTACAAAATTTTGCCAGTGGGAGTTCGGTGCAGCGTCGCCATGTATTGAAACTGAGATTCAAAGGGAATTGAATCCAGCCGCTGCATTGACTTGGACAAAATTTGCTGGCTCAAATCAGCTTTTTTGCCCGCAGCAATTAACGCTCCTTCTGTCGGATCTCCGACGACTATCCAATTATCGTCTTTAAATTCCAGGTGAGAGTCGTTGCAAAGGAGTCCAGCTTGTAAACATTCTTGCAAAGTTGGAGCTTGGCTGACAGTAATTGGCAGTTGGTTGAGTTGAATTTCACCTTCGGGGCTGTATCCCGTACCCGTAACCGAGTAGGATTCGCCGCCAGAATAGATTTCTTGCACCGTCATTTGGTTTTCCGTCAAAGTTCCGGTTTTGTCGGAACAGATGACTGTAGCGCCGCCGAGGGTTTCCACTGCGGGCAATTTGCGGACGATCGCGTGGCGATTTGCCATCCGGGAAACGCCTACGGCTAGGGTGACGGTAATGACGGCGGGTAAGCCTTCGGGAATTGCACCGACAATCAGGGCGACTGCGGGTTCGACTGCTTCTTTAAAGGCTGAAACTCCCGCAGGGACTGGCCGCCCCAATCTGACTGCGAAGGTCAAGGTTGCCATCCCCAACACGAATAACAGCCAGTTTTGACTGAATTGGTTGAATTTGCGGGTTAAGGGGGTGGTGAGGTCGATGTGCCGATCTAATAGCTGGGAGATTTTGCCGGTTTCGGTTTTATTGGCGATCGCAATTACGATGCCACTACCTTGGCCAAAAGTGACAAAACTGCCAGCATAAGCCATGTTATCCCGTTCTGCTAGTGGCGTTTGTTGTGGCAGAACCAAGTCTCCAGATTGTCCTAATTCTTTTTCGACAGCAACTGATTCCCCAGTGAGTCCCGATTCGTCGATTTGCAAGTCACGCACTTTCACTAAGCGCAAGTCTGCCGGTACTTTGTCGCCGGAAGTCAGGATTACTAAGTCGCCGACAACGAGTTCTTTGGAGGGAATTCTTAATTTTTTGCCGCCCCGAATTACTGTGGCTTCGGTGGTGACAGCTTGGGCTAGGGCTTCAATTTTTTTCTCGGCTCCAGCTTCTTGGATGAAACTAATAGTAGCGTTGGTGGTGGTTACGCCCCAAATTACGCTAGCGTTTAGCCATTCTCCGATCACTGCTTTGATTAAACCTGCACTCAGCAAGATGATCAGGAGGGGTTGGTTAAATTGCAGGATAAATTTTAACCAGGCTGGTTTCCCTGCTTTAACCGTTAGTTCGTTGGGCCCGAATTTCTGTTGGCGATGGTTGGCTTCTGTCGGTTCTAAACCGCTTTCCAGGTTGGTTTCTAAGATTGTTGCAACCTTGGATATTTCTAGGTAGTGCCAATATTGCTCTGCTACGTCTACATCGTTGGCGGATCTTGATGGCATTATTCTTCCTGAATATTGGAGGTGTGTGAGGAGCTTTGAGCGCTCCTTAATAGGCACGCTCAATACAAATCATCGCTCGTGGGAGCGTGAATATATTGAGCGGACTAATTATTTGTTGATTACTTTAACGGGCTGTGACTTACATCTATATTACAACGGATGTGGCCGTTTGTGGCAAGAGATGTGGGGAATTTTTTCCGGCGCTACATCTTGCTTGCGACTTCGTGGCTAAGGTGGGGAAAAGTCGATCAAATCCCTTGACATTTTGCAAATTTTAGGTGTGGTTGAAGAAAGAGGGAAGAAGGCAGGAGGCAAAAGAAAAATGCTGCCACTCCCCCACTCTCCTTCTCCTCCGCTGCCCCACGGACGATCGCAGAGCGTGTTACAACCTAGTTAAGCGACCATATTCTGAACTTATGGAAATACTTGTGACGCTGGTGCTGGGTTCGGTGCTGTTTGTCTGGGGAATGCGCTTCGGGCGGGTGTTTAGTTCGATCGTCCGTTACTGTTTAGGATTTGTTTAAGGGCAGAAATTCGATCGCCCTGGCTTTCGCGATGCGATCGCGTGCGATCGTTTTGACTTGGATGTAGGCGGTTTGACAAGCTGGGAGGGCTGCCAGATCAATTCATGACCGAAAGCATCCAGGATACAAGCCCCCAGATTCATCCGTCCAGAAATAAAAAACCTGTATCTGATGAAACTTGCCCCCCGAATTTATCCGTGGGGTCAATACTTGAATCTAAAATCTAAAATCTCAAATCTAAAATCGATTGACTCAATGCTATCAATTGCTCGTCTGCTATCCCAAAAAACTGAGCGCCATTTAGACAATTGAATTGAGATTTTGGGCTGCATCGTTCAATTGTTGAGTGCCTACTTTGGTTTGAGTAATACCACTAGCAGTTTCTTTTGCCGCTAGGTTGAGGCTGTTCATCGCCTCCACTACTTGTTGAATGGCCACTGCTTGTTGTTGAGCAGTTAGAGAAATTTGTTGATTGTTCAATACCACATTGTTAACAGCATTTGCTATTTCCGAGAAAGCTGCTGCCGTTTCTTGACTAATTTTGGTTCCTTCTTCTACTGTTTTAGTACCTTCCTTTGTCACCGTTACGGTAGAATTTATCGCATTCTTGATATCATCGACTAGGCGGTTAATTTTCGCGGCTGATTTCTTACTTTGGTCTGCGAGTTTGCGGATTTCTGTGGCTATGACAGTAAAACCTTTGGCGTTTTCGCCCGCCCGGACTGCTTCTACTGAGGCATTCAGTGCCAGCATATTTGTTTGATTGGCTAAATCTGTGACATCAGTAGAGATATCGCCAATCTGATGGGTTTGTTCGCTCAATTGCAGAATTTGTGCCGCTATCGCCCCGACATTTTCTTTCAATATTGTCATCGATTCCAGGGTTTGCTCCACTGCTAGGGTTCCCCTTTCAGTGATCTTTAAAGCTTGCCGTGCAGATTCAGCACCAGCGTGGGCTTGCTGGGCTGATTGTTGGGAAGCAGCGCCCAACTCATCCATTGTGGTTGTAGTTTGATTTACAGAGCTCGATTGCTGTGCGGCTGTGCGTTCCTGTTGCTCCACTGTGGCCGCAATTTCTGTGGAAGAACTGGCGATCGTATTTGCTACCTGATTGATTGGTCGGATAATTTTATCAAAAATAAATAATACAATAAATGAACCCAATACTACAGCAACAACCGTACCTCCTATAGAAACAATCGTCGCTAATTGCTCCGACTGTTTTGCAAATTTTGTTCGTTGAACCAGTAAAGCATCTTCTACCTTAAGCATTTCTGCCAGCTTATCCCTGATTTCATCCATAAATATCTTGCCTTTACCTGAAATCACCAATGCTCTTAGTTCGGGTTCTTTTCCAGCTCTTTTCAGAGATATAGTTGCCGCTAATTCATCTAGTTTTTGCTGAGCAAAATTTTCAACTTGCTCCAACCTTTTAACTTGCTCAGGGTTATCTTTTATTAGCTCTTTTGTATTATTTACTGTTTTATAAAAGGCGAGTCTCCCCTTTTGGTAAGGTTCTAAAAATTCCTCATTTCCAGCGAAGATAAACCCCCGCTGTCCTGTTTCAGCATCCAATAAATCTTTTTCTAGGGCTTGCAAATTTGTCTTAACTACATAAGTGTGCGTTTGCAACTCAATAGCTGCGGCTAAATTATCCATACTCAATTTAGTGGCCAATCCGATGCTAATCATTAACAAAAAAATTGAGCCGAAGCCCAACGGAACTACTTTCCTAAGCCGAATAATATTTGGGGACATTTCCCTTTTTACTCCTTGATTAGTTATTTACTTTGGCAAAACAGATAGTGTGAAAAATGATTCCTTGCGTAAGTCCTATTAACCTAAGTTGCTAGTTATGTCCTATACATTGATTCACCCTCTCCCCAACCCCTCTCGCACCTCCCCCAGCCGCTCCTACAAGAGGAGGGGGGGAAAAGGAAAAAATTTTATAGATGGGCGAGAAGCTTTAATCCTGCTCTTGCTCCCCTTCTCCCCCGGTGCGGATTTGCGGGCTGGGGGATGAGGGGGAATAACTAGCAACTTGCGTTATTAGTCTATTTCTTTACGCAGATATCCGTCGATGTTAGTAGGGTTTTTCATTAGCGACTCTAGGGGCGGGTTTAATGGGCAATATAATAAATATTATTACTTGACAGCCACAGAAAACCAGCCTCTACCCACTAACTTACACAATTGAATTGAGATTTTGGGCTGCATCGTTCAATTGTTGAGTGCCTACTTTGGTTTGAGTAATACCACTAGCGGTTTCTTTTGCCGATAGGTTGAGGCTGTTCATCGTATCCACTACTTGTTTAATAGCAACTGCTTGTTGTTGAGCAGTTAGAGAAATTTGTTGATTGTTCAATACCACATTGTTAACAGCATTTGCTACTTCTGAGAAAGCTGCTGCCGTTTCTTGACTGATGTTTGTTCCTTCTTCTACTGTTTTAGTACCTTCCTTTGTCACCGTTACGGTGGAATTTATCGCATTCTTGATATCATCGACTAGGCGGTTAATTTTCTCGGCTGATTTCTTACTTTTATCTGCTAGTTTGCGGATTTCTGTGGCTATGACAGTAAAACCTTTGGCGTTTTCACCCGCCCGGACTGCTTCTACTGAGGCATTCAGTGCCAGCATATTTGTTTGATTGGCTAAATCTGTGACATCAGTAGAGATATTGCCAATCTGATGGGTTTGTTCGCTCAATTGCAGAATTTGTGCCGCTATCGCCCCGACATTTTCTTTCAATATTGTCATCGATTTCAGGGTTTGCTCCACTGCTAGGGTTCCCCTTTCAGTGCTCTTTAAAGCTTGCCGTGCAGATTCCGCACCAGCTTGGGCTTGCTGGGCTGATTGTTGGGAAGCAGCGCCCAATTCATCCATTGTGATTGTAGTTTGATTTACAGAGCTCGATTGCTGTGTGGCTGTGCGTTCCTGCTGTTCCACTGTGGCCGCAATCTCTGTGGAAGAACTAACAATCATATTGACTGACTGATTCATGCTCTTTGCAATGCCTGAAGCAATCCACAAAGCGATCGCAATTGCCGTAAGTGCAGCTAAAGCAGTGCTTAAAATCACCACTGTAGTCAGGAACTGCAAAGCTTGAATTTGCTCTTTTTCTTGATCAATTAAAATCCCTTCCTCGGTGCTTTGAAACTCCTTAGCTATAGCATCAACCTGACGAAGCTTTGGTACAATTTGGCTCTTCCATAAGTTAAGTCCCTCGTCTTGCTTACCTTTATCAACCAAAGAAAAGGCTTGTCTATAGCCTTGGTCTATCTGATTTTTTAAGACCTTCATTTCATCTAGCCGCTGGCGCTGTTGCGGGTTTTGTGCCCGATTAAGTAAATCCTGATAGGATTTGTCAAAGCTGTTTTCCTCTTCATTGTATTCAGTTAAGAAAGCACTATCTTTGGCCAAAAAATACCCACGAGCAGCTTTTTGCATACCTGCAAATCCTAGCTGTTGAGCTTTTAATGCTAGAACAACCGCATGAGAATTATTTAGAACCTTGGCTTTTTCTTCGACTTCTTTAGCATTAAAGAAAACCAAACTAGCTGCTCCAACTGAAAGCAAAATCGGTAGGGAATATCCCCACAGAATACGCTCTCTTAATTTGGTGGCTTTGAAGTTAATCATCTTAATTTTTTCCTATCTTTAAAAAACAAACAAATTAAGCCACTTCAAAGCCAGGGGAACTGCATATCCGAGCCGCCTCCGGTTTCTCAGCTTTAAGTTGGCAAACATGGCAATATCTCCTGTTGGGTTAGGTAGCTAAATTATCTGATTCTCAACCATTGACTCAGACTCATCAAGAAAAACCTGAAAAAACTTAATATCGAGCCAGCTATGCAGGTCAAAGCCTTTAGGATTAAGGGTTGTTTTACCTGCTTCGATTTTGGATAAATCCTGTTTATTCGATTGTAGCGAGAAATTCAGGAACGAAACCCAAACATCGTCAAATTCTCTCCCCCCCTGTTCCTCTTTCCCACTGTTCCTCTCTCCCACTATTGATTTGGGATCAAGTCGATCGCATCAATGTTAAAACCTAGTTAAGCAACAAAATTTTAAGGTCATGGAAATAGTAGTGACGCTGGTGCTGGGTTCGGTGCTGTTTGTCTGCGGAATGCGGTTCGGGCGAGTGTTAGTTCGATCTGGAGTGACGGCTAATGATTTGTTTAAGGGCAGAAATTCGATCGCCCTGGCTTTGGCGATGCCATCGCGTGCGAACACTTTGACTGGGATGCCGGCTGTTTGACAAGCTGGGAGGGTGGCCCGATCAATTCATGACTCAATGCTATCAACTGCTAGTCTGCTAGCCCAAAAGACTAAGCGCCCTTTAGACAATTGAATTGAGATTTTGGGCGGCATCGTTCAATTGTTGAGTGCCTAATTTGGTTTGAGTAATACCACTAGCGGTTTCTTTGGCCGATAGGTTGAGGCTGTTCATCGCATCCACTACTTGTTGAATGGCTACTGCTTGTTGTTGGGCAGTTAAAGAAATTTGTTGATTGTTCAATACCACATTGTTAACAGCATTTGCTACTGCCGAGAAAGCTGCTGCCGTTTCTTGACTAATTTTGGTTCCTTCTTCTACTGTTTTAGTACCTTCCTTTGTCACGGTTACGGTGGAATCGATCGCATTTTTGATATCATCGACTAGGCGGTTAATTTTCGCGGCTGATTTCTTACTTTGGTCTGCGAGTTTGCGGATTTCTGTGGCTATGACAGTAAAACCTTTGGCGTTTTCGCCCGCCCGGACTGCTTCTACTGAGGCATTCAGTGCCAGCATATTTGTTTGATTGGCTAAATCTGTGACATCAGTAGAGATATTGCCAATCTGATGGGTTTGTTCGCTCAATTGCAGAATTTGTGCCGCTATCGCCCCGACATTTTCTTTCAATATTATCATCGATTCCAGGGTTTGCTCCACTGCTAGGGTTCCCTTTTCAGTGCTCTTTAAAGCTTGCCGTGCAGATTCCGCACCAGCTTGGGCTTGTTGGGCTGATTGTTGGGAAGCCGCGCCCAACTCATCCATTGTGATTGTAGTTTGATTTACAGAGCTCGATTGCTGTTTGGCTGTGCGTTCCTGTTGTTCAACTGTGGCAGCAATCTCTGTGGAAGAACTGGCGATCGCATTCACTGCGTTACTAATTGTTTTAGCAATACCTGAAGAGATTAAAAAGGCAGCAAGTAAGGCGATCGTGATGCCTAAGACGGCACCAACCAAAACGGCAGCGACTAAAAATCTGATATTTTCTTCTGCCTTGGAAGTTGCAGCGTCCAAAATTTCATGCTCTTTTTCATTAAAAGAGCGATTTAATTCGTTAAATTCATTGATGATTAATGTCCCTTTTTTTGTGGCAAAAACTTCTAGCGCTTCTTTTTGCTTTCCTTGCTTGACTAAATTAATCATTTGTCCAGAAAAATCATCATATTGTTTTTGTAAGCCCATTAATTTTTGCAATCGCTCTTTTTGGCTGGGATTTTCAATCGTCTTGCCTAGAGATGCTGCTGTTTCTTCAAATGTTTGTAAATTTTTCTGATAAGCATTTAAATAATCTCCATCCTTGATCAGAATATAGCCCCTAGTATCTGCCACCATCTGGGCCATGTAAAAACTCATATAATCTGTCCCTTCTATGGCAATAAGCGAGCTTTTTGTTTGTTTATATGACTCGGCTATTTTACTGGCGCTAGAGAAAACTGGCGCTACTAATCCTACAAATAAAGCAATGGGAACTGCATATCCGAGTAACATCTGGTTTCTCAGCTTTAAGTTGACAAACATAGCAATCTCTCCTTTGGGGTTAGGTAGCTGAATTATCTGATTGTCACCATTGATTCACACTCATAAATAAAAACCTGGCAAAACTTAATGTCGAGCAAGCGATGCAGGCCAAGTCTTTAGGATTAACGGTTGTTCTACCTGCTGCGATTTTGGTTGGATAAATCTTGTTTATTCGATTGTAGCGGGAAATTGAAGAACGAAACCCACACATCGTCAAATTCTCTCCCCCACTCTTCTTCTCTCCCACTATTGATTGAGGTTCAAGTCGATCGCATAAATGTTACAACTTAGTTAAGCAACAAAATTTTGAGTTCATGGAAATAGTAGTGACGCTGGTGCTGGGTGCGGTGCTGTTTGTCTGGGGAATGCGGTTCGGGCGAGTGTTAGTTCGATCGGGAGTGACGGCTAATGATTTGTTTAAGGGCAGAAATTCGATCGCCCTAGCTTTTTTGGTTTTTTATATTGCCTTGCTGCTACTGGCTCTAAATATGCCTCAAATGCCTGTTTTGCCGATCGAGTGGCGCTTTCACGGGATGCAAGTTACTTGGACTTTGCTACGAGTGATGTTGATGGGAGTCTGCGGTATTGGCTTTAGTATAAGTTGGTTGACAGCGCGACCCCAAGTAATCGCAGTAATTTTAATTTGCTTGTTGGGATTGGGAGGATTTACAGGCGCTGAAAACTATTTCATGGCGCCAATTTACGATGATTTAATAGATAATTTGCAGCCAAACGGTGTATTTCGGCAAACATCTAACAGCAGTTGCGCCCCCGCGGCTTTGGCAACAGTGTTAAGGCGTTGGGGAATCGAGGCGACGGAATCGAGTGTAGCGCGTTTTGCCCGGACGAGTCGCTTGGGAACTTCGATGCCGCAGTTAATTATAGCAGCAAGAGCTTTGGGCGTAAATGCGATCGAACTAAGGCCTACTTGGGAGCAAATTCAGCAAATTAATCGCCCCGGAGTTCTAGCAGTTTGGCTATTTGACGGCCCTCGGAAGCTACCCCACGCGGTCGCTTTGCTGGGCATGAATGACAGTGTAGCTGCCATTGGAGACCCGGCGCGGGGCAGGATTTTCTATTTAGATAGGGCAACTTTTACCCAGATTTGGCGCGAAGAATACGTGCCGATTTTTCGTTCGGCGGATATCTTGTTAAGTAACAAACAAGCTGTTGACTATTTGAGTAAATTAGGATATAATAGCGGCAATTTAAAAGCAGATATCGAGCGTTTTCAAACAGATAAAAAATTGCAAGTCAGTGGCAACTTAGACCGGATGACGGAATTAATGTTGAGCGGCAGTTTTTTGCAAGAAGTCCCCAGATTGGATGGGAAATAGTTATTGAAAATCGTCAACCGTAGAGGCAAGAGGAATTGTGCAGTCTTTTTTAAACAATAGTTGAGCCATCCGTTCCTAGCGATCGCAAAAATTCGCTCGCACCTTCGTAGCATGGCTGCCTTAAATTACCGTAAACGTAGGCAGTTGCATCTAATTCCTCCTATATTTTTACGGTCGATCGCACCTTGAGCACGCCTCACCGTTTTTGACAATTGGGAACAGTTGAATCGCTCATTTTAGGCTCAGAAAGCTTGACTTCCCATCCAGGTAAATTCCACCAATTAACTCGCTGATTCGGCTGAATCCAGAAGTTTAGTTGTGTAATCTTACCATCCTCAAATCTGAGTCTGGGAAAGTTAGGATAACTGGTATCATCGGTTTCGCGATAAGTGCGTCCCAGGTAATTTAGGCAGGTAGTTAATCCCTCAGTAATTCCCAATTCTTCGACTCCCGTTCCCTTCAATTTGGCATCATCGTAGCTGAAAGAACCGTCGAATGAATTGCCCGCTAACCCGCCTTTAGTAACAGTGATGGTGAAATCGTAGGTTACGGGAACTGCGTAAGCTTGGGTTGCAGTTACAACTGTGCTCAGAATAGTAGTGGCGATGGCCACCGATAGTTTTGAAATTGCTCGCACACTCGCATCCCGAAACAGAACAACACTATAAATTTTGTTTTCAGCCATCGGGAAACTCCTTAACTACGCTTGTGTCGTAAGTGATTTACCGGATATGATATCATACGTAATCAGTTAAATGCGATCGCAACCGAGTGCAAAGCGAACAAAAATTACCGCATCTGGTTAATCATGTATACTTTTTTGCACGGAAAACCGCAAGATAAAACACTCGTCTTTAATCGCCCAGAATTAACTCAGTAGATTGAACAATATTCATTCCCGCCGCCGCAAATTTTTGATAAGCTGCATCTGCTTGTTCCGTAAAATCAACAACACCCGGAACCACCACAGGCGAAGTGCAATCTTCCAGCAAATAAACCTTCTTTGCCAAATTCGGATCTCGCGCCAAAATTTCCGTTAACAAATCATCAATTGTCCAAGCAACGCAGTGACTTTTGGCTTGTCCGGCAATAATTACTGCATCAAAATCGAGTAATTTATCAATAAACTTAGCATTCTTTTCAGCAATCGGATTGCCGTCGAATCCCTCTAAAACTTCCGGCCGCAAAACCGAATAATTTTCTGTCAGTGGATTATCCCCTTTGATCTCAAAAAGTGCTTGGCTGTTGCGGGCTAGAGTATGAAAAAATACTGCTTCTTCCACCGCAGAAACCAGGGCGTGTCCGATGCCACCTAACATTGAGTGATAGGGCCAAATTGTCAGGGGATATTTCCCATCGTCGCTGAGTTTCTTGACGTAGTGGCAAGCCTGTTTTTCCAGTGCTGAAAAATTAGCCCCGCTGATGCTGTGGGCTATGGCGGGATTGACTTTCCAAATGCCTTGCTGCACGTCTTCGAGTGTAATAGAAGTTGCCGCTGGTAGGGGGTGTTCGCCTGCTTCGTTGATCCAAAAGATTGGATGAAAAATTTGCATGGCGGTGTGGGTATCCATTGTCGGCGCAATGGTTGTAATTGCGTTTAAATTGCGATAAATAAATTCGCACAGTCGCAGGTTGTCATCGACAGCACCGCTACCGGAACGCCCGCCCACAAATAGTTCAAATTCGGGCAAACAAAAGGTATTTTGGGCATCGATTATCAGCAAACAAATACGGTTTTTGTCGCTGGATGCTGGCTGGATGCTGTGCTGCTTTGTCCAATCTTTCGCTTGGGTGCCCAGTTCTTGGTAGGGGACTCGCCAGACTTCGCCTACTTTTTTGGGGTCGAAATGTTCGGGGATTGGGAGTTGGGCTTGTGGTGTCATGACCTATCGCTTGTTGGGTAGTTTACAGTAATAATTTAAGTTTGGAGTATAATGCTGATCAATATTTGCGGGTGAATCATGGCAAAAGAACGAATCCAAGATTATGCTAGGGTAAAATTTAAACGCATAGTGTTGTTTTTTTCGATCGCACTTTTGCTCGCTCTCTTAATTGTAGCAACTAGATCTGCCTACGTTCAAGATGTTTTGAGAAGTCTGTTAATGCGGATTGAGGATTTAGGGTGGTGGGGGCCAGTGGCTTTTGTCGCTACTTATAACTTGGCTACTGTGCTGTTTGTACCGGGTTCGGTACTGACGCTGGGAGGGGGGGCGATTTTTGGTTTGTGGTGGGGTTCTGTTTACGTCTTTGCGGCGTCGATTTTAGGTGCTGTATTTGCTTTTGCGATCGGGCGCTATTTGTGTCGCGATCGCGTGGTAAAATATATGGAATCTCACCCCAAGTTTAAAGCTCTCGATCGCGCAGTTTCCCAACAAGGATTAAAAATAGTTTTTTTGACTCGTCTTTGTCCTTTATTTCCTTTCAATTTATTGAATTACGCTCTGGGAATTACTCAGGTTTCTTTGAAAGATTACGTGCTGGGTTCCTTTGGCATGATACCGGGTACAATTATGTACGTTTACTCCGGTTCTTTGGTGGGAGAGGTTGCTGCGATAGGCACGGAAAGTGTGTATGCAAGTCCTCAAGATTCCGCCGTAAAATGGTTGATTAATATTATCAGTTTTCTTGCTACAGTCGCTGTTACTGTCTTTATCACTCGCATAGCCAGCAAGGTTTTGGAAGAAAGTATTTAATTAGGAGGATTTGTGAATGCCGCAGTCAAAAGTCGATCGCGTAACTGTCCCCCCGATGGACGAACACAACCAGAAATTAGTCTCCTATTTGCATCCGCCAGATTGGGAAAATCCGCAGCCTGCTAGCAGTTATAATTTAGTAGTAATTGGCGCGGGCCCCGCTGGATTAATTGTTGCTGCCGGTGCCGCAGGTTTGGGCGCGAAAGTTGCTTTAATTGAAAAACATTTAATGGGCGGCGACTGTTTGAATGTCGGTTGTGTGCCGTCAAAAGCTTTAATTCGATCGTCTCGCACTGTCGGCGATATCTGGGAAGCAAGTAAATTTGGTGTTAATGTTTCTGACAGTGTAGAAGTGGATTTTGCTGCTGTGATGGAACGGCTGCGCCGGATTAGGGCGGGAATCAGCGATGTTGATTCTGTTCAACGATATCAGGAGAAATTAGGAGTCGATGTTTTTCTGGGTTCGGGTCGTTTTACTAGCAATAATACAGTAGAAGTTGCAGGTCAAACTCTCCGGTTTAAAAAAGCAGTAATTGCCACAGGTGCAAGGGCGCTACAACCACAAATTCCCGGTTTACAAGAAGCTGGATATTTGACAAATGAAACAGTCTTTAACCTCACGGAAAAACCTCAGCGTTTGGGAGTAATTGGCGCAGGGCCGATCGGCTGCGAATTGGCTCAAGCATTCCGCAGGCTGGGTTCGGCAGTCGTATTGCTGCACAAAAATGCTCAGATTTTAGACAAAGAAGATGCGGATGCTGCTAAAATCGTGCAGGAGGCTTTTCTACGGGAAGAAATTCAACTAATACTAGAATCCCAAATAGAGCGCGTTGAGAAAACAAATGCAGGCAAAGTAATTTATTATAAATGTCAAGGTAAGGAAGCATCGGTAACAGTAGATGAAATTATTGTGAGTACAGGGCGATCGCCCAACGTGGAAGGATTGAATCTGGAGGCTGTGGGTGTCGAATACGATACACACACGGGTGTATTTGTCAACGACAATTTGCAAACTACTAATCCCCGCATTTATGCCGCTGGGGATATTTGCATGAAACATAAATTTACTCACGCTGCTGATTTTGCCGCGAGAATGGTAATTCAAAACACTCTATTTTTCGGGCGCAAAAAGCTCAGCGCTTTGACGATACCTTGGTGTACTTACACAAACCCGGAAATTGCGCGCGTCGGAATTGGGGAACACGAAGCTAAGGAAAAAGGCATTGATATCGATACATTTTTAATCCCTTTCAGTCAAGTCGATCGGGCAATTATTGACGGCGAAGAGGAAGGATTTGTGAAAATTCACGTTAAAAAAGGTAGCGATAAAATATTAGGTGCAACTATTGTAGCGCGACACGCTGGGGATATGATCAGCGAGATTACTTTGGCAATGGTTAACAATATTGGTTTGGGAAAGATTGCTAGCACAATTCACCCGTATCCGACACAAGCTGATGCAATTCGGAAAGCCGGAGATGCTTACAATCGCACTCGTTTGACTCCGCTTGTTAAGAATTTGTTTAATCGCTGGCTGGGTTGGACGCGATAGATAAATAATTGTGGAACAGGCATCTTGCCTGTTCATTATTGGCTTTTATGGGCGGCGTCTAAGCCTACCACAAAATAAAATTCACTCTCTGTGGAACAGGCATCTTGCCGGTTCATAAAAAAGCTGCAAAATTAGGTGTGTTTTTATCCTTCTGTTTCTGTTTCAAATCCAACACCTTCATACAAAAGTGCGATCGGCAAATCAAACCCAATACTTGATAGAGTGATAATCTCCCCAGCAGTGTAAGAATAGTAAAGCCACATTCTCCCCTCTCCCCGACAGTAACGCTCAACAAAAATCTTTTCGGCGTCAATCAAGATATACTCTTGCAAAGTCGGTATTTTTAGGTAACAAGTGAATTTTTCATCCCGATCTTTAGCACTTGTACTGGGAGAAAGAACTTCCACAATTATTTTAGGATTCTGAATGAATGTGCGGGAATTGAGGTCTTGAGGGTCGCAACTGACTATCACATCAGGGTAGTAGTAACGGCTTTGAAAACTGACTTGCAATTTCACATCTGACACGTTCATCCGACAGCCTCTGGAACGCAGATGTGGGTACAAGTTCCTGTAAAAGTTGAGTGCAAGATCGTTATGAGGAATTGTACTGCCTGTCATGGCAAAAACTTCGCCGTTGACATATTCGTAGCGAATCTCTTGTTGAGCTTCCCATTCGAGATATTCCTCAACGGTCATTTTTTGGGGCGCTTGGGGAATGGATATCATAACAAAATTTTTTGCAATGTTACTTTGATTGTAGCATTAGGGGTGGGACAATGGTTGAAAGTTGCGATCGCCCGCGCAAACAAACCCGGCCTTAAAAATCCCCTTCATCTACTTGGAATACCGTCAATCCCAAAGACCGCCACATATCAACAACTTGCTGGCGATCGTCCAACACAAACTTAACATTATATTTCCCTGCAATATGCTGCCGATAAAATTCTTCCTTCATAATCGCATCCTTCCTCATATCTCCGGTTTTCCGCATATAAAGAGCGGCATAATTAACCTCATACTGCTGCAACCATTTTTCAGTTTGAGGCTGACAGTCATCTGTGCGGCCCGACACTACAATAATATGGGCGCTAGACTGCCATTTGCGAACGGTATCTAAGACGGGCTGATTGGGCAAATCGCGATCGCACGTAGAAGCATCAAAAGGATTTCTGCCGTTGAGAAGTGCCAGTGTACCGTCCATATCCACAATAATTGCATCCGGCAAATCCGGGTTATATTCCGGCGGCACAACGGGAACCCGAACGTACTTATTGTACATCTTCATGATCACATCTTTGCCCACCGAATTAAGCCTTTTCAAATCCCGTTTAATACATTCCTCAACCGGAACTTGTAGGAAAGAATCATTAACTTCCACAACAGCTTTACCTTTAACCAACTCCTTGATATGCTCGATGTGAGGCCCGAAATTAGTATCATCAACAATGACGTGCTTGCCACTTTCCAAAGCCATCAAAATAATCGTATCTCTCAACTGTACAATAAACTTTTCATTCGCAGGCGACCAATGAGAAGCGTGAGCCATTTCTCTGAGCAAATCTTTATTGCTACGCACCCACTTTGCAGGTTCAGACAGCAGCAACTCCCTAGCAAATTGAGACTTTCCCGAAGCAGGTAAACCAACAAGTACAATAACTCTTTTCATGGTAATTGGTAATTGGTAATTGGACATTGGGCATTGGGCATTGGGCATTGGGCATTGTTTAAATACTTACCTCTTCATTCCATCCGTTACATCCGTTACATCCCGTACATTGCTCGTTGCCGAACTTCCCTCTTCCTTCAACATCTGCCTCACGCTCGATCATTAATCCGTGTATCCGTGTCAAAATCCGTGTCGTGCCTTTCTGCTTCTACAAACCTAAATGGATGTAATCTAAACCCAACAACTCCTCTATTTTATGGATCGTAACATCACGGAGAGCTTCTTTCACTCCCGCAACTCTTCGGGCCCGCAAAGAAAACAAAATCCCGGAATACGGCAAATGTTTCACAGCTAAGGCAAAATCTTTCTGAACTTCGATATGTTCGTGCTGTCGGTAAACTTCCTCGATTTCTTCAACCAAAGATTGATATTTCTCCTTAACTTGTTGATACAACTCACTCCACTCAGGAAAATAAGCTAAAAACTCTTCCCCTTCATTAGTTAAAACAATTTCTATCATCCGGCGGGTCGAAAACCCTTCACGAAGATGGGAAATCGCGACATATTGCGGAGACTTAACTTTAACTCGGTTGAAGTTAGCGTCGCAGATAATATACCCTTCCGAATCCATCGGATCTAAATGTTGAGCCGCTTCGATAACTTCTTTCCAGCTAGTTAAAGGATAGGCTTCGACCAATTCCCATCCGTATTTATTAGCCCAAAGACTGGGGTCAGTTTCTAGCAGTGTTTGAGTGTTGCGAACGCCGTGCAAGACGATTTGATTGTTAGTTTGCTGGACAACTATTCTATTGTAAGGCGTCATCAACTCAAAGATAAAACACTGGTCGGTTTCTTGTGGCAATTGATATCCCAATTCTTGCCAGACTTTCCAAAAAAGTTCGGCAAAAGTGAATCCAAAACCGTTAACTTCGCCGGCGGCGTCGGGAGTGCCGCTAGATTGCACTCTCCATTCTCCTTTGTAAAAATACAGTACAGTCAGAGAACCGTCTAGTTTTTGGTAAACTTTGGCATTTGTCCAATTAATTGCAGCGGCGTGAATTTCTCCGTAATTAAAAAATTTGTTGTAGGGATAAGAAACTATCTGCCAATCTTGAGATGAATCTAAAATAATGCCTCGGCACTGCTGCACTATTTTTTCGCCTAGGGGAGATTCTATCTGCGAGTATTTCAGACAGACTAAATCGGGATATTGGCGGTGGCGGGTAACTTTGATATGATAAGTTTCGGACAAGGTTTCCAATCCGTGCTGGCGTAAATAATCTTGCAGTTCCACGTTCTCTTCCTAAATTTGTCGCCTTTTATATTTTATCGGTAACTGCATATTTTAGTGAATTTGTAAGAAAAAATTAAACTTGCTTTTTTTCGGAATGCCTATTGTGAAGTTTGTATTTTGGAGTATGGTTGTAAATAGGTGAATGCGCTTCACAAAAAAACAGGACTATTTCGACAGTAAGGAAAAAAATAATGAACAATAAATTATTACTTTTGGCGACTTCTACGTGTGTATTGACTGTTTTAGTACCTGTACCGGGAGTTTTTGGTGCGTGCGAATTGTCGCAGCGACCGCGGGAAACCCAATCTGTTGCTGTAGCGGGTACTGTTGTTCCGGTAAGTCAAATCTTGCAAAAGTTAAAAGGCAAAACACAAGTACCAATTTTCCTCCCCAGCCGGCTTCCTATCTCGCAGAAGCTTTACTATCAAAGCCAAGCGACAACGGACAGCTATACTATTTCTATGGAGTATACAGCAGATTGCCGAGGTGCGGGAGCTTGCACTTTTGGGGAAATTCGAGGTCAGAAAGGCGGTGAGTTTTCGACCAAAGTAGAAGGGGTAACCAAGACTTTAAAAAATGTTCAACTGGCTGACCGAGTGAAAGGAGTTTTTCACAATGGTTGCGGGGCTTACTGCACAGCAACTCTTGAGTGGAAAAGTCAGGGTTTTATGTATACCGTAGCCCTTAAGAACGGACGAGAATCTGATTTAATTTTAATAGCAAATTCAGCTATTCTAGCTCGGAAGCGTTAAGTTTTGTAGTCGGGGACGCACAACTTCTATCTGTAGGGTGCTCCGTGCGTACCTGACCGTTATTGTATGATATATCTTAACTCGCACTCGCCTCTTACAAGATGCTATGGTTTTTTTGCGCTGACCTACTTAGGGGGAAATCAGGATGAGGAGAAGATGGCTATTTGCGGCGATTTTTGCTTGTGTGGTGACTGCTTTTACCATCGCACCTTTGACACCAAACTCAGCGTTAGCAAGGACTGAACTCCCGATTACAGAAATCCGCTGGTTTAATTTTTCCCCTGAAGATAGCTGGCAACCGATACAATTTATTGTACCCGATCGCAACACTGCAAAATCTGTCGGCCCGCGCAAGTTGCGGTTGTACGATGTTCATATTGCCAAGATGTTTGAGATTTCTCATTTTCTGTGCGATCGCGATCGGGCTTCTGAGGGTTACAATTGGTCTTATCAAGCAGAAAATGGCAGTATTGAGATGGGACGCTTCAAAATTACCTGCAATCTCGCCCGTTCCATAGCAACCGCTTACGGCTTAGGAAAACCCGAAATTACAGTGATTCGCCGCAACTTCAACCTGAACAACGGTCGCCCTTCTTTTGCGCTAGAAAAATACTCGATTCCCACTCTCAACATTGCTAAAAATAGAGTTGTGCAGTGGAGGGAGTTTGTGCAAAAGTTTCCCTCACTCCCCGATAACTCAGGTGCAAAACAGGCTAACAGTCGTTTTCCTGCGAGTAACATCTTCAGACAAATCAAAGGCAAAACGCGAGTGCCTGTTTTTCTTCCGAGTAGACTTCCTTTATCTGACATTCAGCAACTTGATTTTGATGTGCAAGCCGGTGCCAACGGTTACATTGTGGGAATGTATTTAGGCAAAGGATGCCGTGCGGGAGCTTGTTATTTCGGCACAATCGAAGCTAAAAGAAATGAACCGTTTTCGCCTCCTTCGCGATTGCCGCAGGATACTTACAGAAGCGTTGAATTGGCGGGCGGATTCAGGGGGATTTATTTCAATAATTGCGGTGCTTACTGCACTGCTTTTGTTGAGTGGCAAAGGCTGGGGGTTCTGTACCGAGTCACAAGGAAAAACGCACGGCAGCAAGAAGTTGTCCAGATAGCAAATTCTGCACTTCAAGCAGGACAGCGTTAAATTTTGGTTAGAAATGGAAAAGGTACGCGCCAGCGAAGCTATCTTCCCGCAGGCGTTCCCCAAGGTTAGGGAATCGCCCTTTTGTCAAGGAAGCTGGTAAAAATAAATACGATCGACCTTTTCCCCTCACAACTACATTTCTCTCCCCAAATCTCGCAACCTTTGAGCTAATTCTTTCTCGCTGCAGCTAAGCTAACTCCTCATGTCAACCAGGTTCATCCGGCTCGACCCTAGGTAAATCGTACATCGCCGGCAGCCTTTGCTTCGGAATGTCGATCGCCCCCGTGCCAGCGACGCCCACTGCTGGAGGGGAAACATCATCAAGACTCACTGCTACTGGCAGTCATACGATTTTAGATTTTAGATTGGCAAGGGCTTATTATGTAAAGGTTTGGAGCTTGCCTGCCGTTGCATCCTTTGTTCAAACAGGCGGTCAAAATCTGGTATTTCTATTTGATCGCCCGAATTATCCCAACCAGCAATTAAAGTCCCCACCTGCGGTACGCTAGATCAGGTGAATATATTGGCTGATTTCAAGCTATCCTCCGATCGATCTTATGTCCCCAACCACATCTGCCCCTTCCCGAACCGTTCGCATCGGTTCCCGCAAAAGCCAACTCGCTCTCGTGCAAACCCACTGGGTGCAAGAACAGCTACAGAAACACTTCCCGCAACACACTTTTGAAGTCCACACCATGTCCACCCAAGGGGACATAATTCTTGATGTCGCCCTCGCTAAAATTGGCGATAAAGGACTTTTCACCAAAGAATTAGAAACGGGGATGATTAACAATGAAACGGACTTTGCCGTTCATTCCCTCAAAGATTTGCCTACCAATTTGCCCGAAGGTTTAATTTTAGGATGCGTCACCGAACGGGAAAATCCCGCTGACGCCCTGGTAGTTCACTCCAAGCACAAAGACAAGCAACTTGACACCCTCCCAGAAGGTTCAGTAATTGGCACTTCTTCCCTGCGGCGGCTGGCTCAACTTCGGCATCATTTCCCTCATTTTGAATTTAAAGATATTCGCGGCAATCTCAATACTAGACTCGCTAAATTAGATGAGGGCGGTTACGACGCGATTATTTTAGCAGTTGCCGGCCTCGAAAGATTGGGAATGGGCGATCGCATCCACCAAATTATCCCTGCTGAAATCTCCCTTCACGCCGTCGGACAAGGTGCTTTGGGCATCGAATGCCGCGCCGGAGACACCGAAATTATGGCAGTGATTAAAGCTCTCGAACACTCGGAAACCGCCCAAAGATGTTATGCTGAACGCGCATTTCTGCGGGAATTAGAAGGCGGCTGTCAAGTGCCGATCGGCGTCAATACCAAAATAGAAAACGGTCAATTAACCTTAACCGGAATGGTATCGAGTCTCGACGGCCAGCGATTCGTCAAAGATACTGTTTCCGGCGCCGCCGATACTGCTGAGATGCTGGGAATTGACCTCGCTCACCGACTGCGCCAACAGGGTGCTAGTGCAATTTTGGAGGAAATATTTGTCGAAGTTCAACGTGGTTCATAAAACCGATCCGCATCTCTTTGTAAATGCTTTGAGACGCAATATATCGCCTTTTGTAAAATAAAAATAACAGGCGGTTTGCTTTGGCTTTCACAGGTAGAGTAGCAGTCTGATTGTAGATTTTTGATGGGATTTTAGGTAGGACTTGTGCGATAGATTTCAAAAATATCTGACTAATTTAGGACGCTCCGCACGGGTGTTAAGCAACCCGGTTTCTGATGTAAGTCTCGCTGTATAGCCCAAGATTTATGGTAAAAACCGGTTTTTTTTCGTAAGTCCTATAATTCTTAACATCCCCATCCAAAATCTACAACCACACATCCAAAATTAATCAGCAATTTATTTCAGGTAAAGGCCCAATATGAGCGCTAGAGAAATTCAATTAAAGCTGGAATTGAAAAAGGTTCAGCAACTATATAGCAAAATGCAAGCAGACCAACAAGCTTTGCAGAAGCAATTGAAAGAGTTCAAAACTCAAGCCGGAAGTTTTTCGGATGTAGTCGAGCAAGTCTTGCCGTCCTTAGTTTCAATTTACGTCATGGATTGGGATACAGAAGAAGAGATTTCTTCAGGAAGCGGGTTCTTTGTATCGCCGGACATAATTGTCACGAACTATCACGTTGTAGAGGATATTGCCGATCAAGATTACTTCTATGAAGAAGATGAAATCGAACAGGTTTTAGTCGAAACTCACGACGGAAAATTGAGATTGGCCGAGGTGGTGTTTACTGGTAATGCTGAAGAAGATTTAGCATTACTCTTAATTAGCGATTTTACCTTCGACCCGAACACAGGGGAACAAGTGGACTCTCCCCAAGAATATCCTCCCCTAGAGTTGTCTTTTGATGTGAAAGTGGGAGATAGAGTAATTGCTGTGGGCAATCCTTTAGGGCAGTTTGCTTCAACTGTAACTCAAGGTATTGTGAGTGCAATTCGCGAACCAGAGGAATATGAGGAAGGCGACGATGAAGATGATGTTGCTGAGGTGAAGGTGTTGCAAACTGATGCGGCGATTAATCCGGGAAATTCTGGCGGCCCGTTGATTAATATGGCTGGTCAAGTGGTTGGTGTGAATACCTGGGGATTGGAAGATGCCGACAGTATTAATTTGGCGATAGCCTCGGAAGCTTTGGATGATTTTCTAGCGGGATTTGAGGAGACTTTTGAGGACAATTCTCAGAATTAGTCGGGAGTTTCCGTAATATGTGATTCGGGCGATCGCCCTTTTTATCAGAGGGGATGGAAAAGGCGATCGCTATTTCCTTAACTCAATTGGCGTAAGTCCCACGCTGTAATTGTACTCAATTGGGCGTTGGGATATAAGCCAAGCAAGGTAGATGAAAAAGAGCGACAATTTACTGTTTCTCTAGCAAAAAAACTTGTAAGATATAAGTGGTTGCGACCCACCCACTCCACTGCAAACAACAGGTCACAGTAGCAGTAGTATGCTTACCAAGGATAACTGCGAGAGAAAGGGGGAAAAAACAGACCGCTGGTTGGCAAGGTAATGCCCTACCGTAAAATATAAACCATGTTTGTTGTACGAAAACAGTTTTTGGTCTTGGGAAACAGGACTTCTGCGTGGGTTCCCTACGAAGGGATAAAGGCTGCAAAGCTAGAGATGCAGTGTCAGACTCGGATCGTCTTCAGTGACGAATCTCAGTAATGAGATACCTAACAGAGCAACGGCAGATGATACACGAAGCCTACACGCGGACCGAAGGTCAGTGCTAGGTATTTCACTCTAGACTAACAATCTCAAGGAACACAAAAAAATAATGCGTATTTTATTTGTATCCGCCGAAGCATCACCCCTCGCCAAAGTCGGCGGTATGGGCGATGTCGTCGGCGCTTTGCCGAAATTTCTGCGGCGCATGGGCCACGATGTCCGCATCTTCATGCCCTACTACGGTTTCGTCCCCGACAAAATGGACGTTCCCAAAAAACCTGTTTGGGATGGGTCTGCCATGTTCCAAAGCTTCTCGGTGTTTGAAACTGTTTTGCCGGGAACCGATGTACCTTTATACTTAATGCAACATCCATCTTTCTTGCCGCGCCGCGTTTACGGCGGTTTAGATGAAGATTGGAGGTTCACTTTCTTTGCCAATGCTGCGGCTGAATTTGCCTGGAATCACTGGAAGCCCCAAATTATTCACTGTCACGACTGGCATACGGGGATGATACCTGTTTGGATGAGCCAAGACCCCGATATCAGCACGGTTTTTACTATTCACAATTTAGCTTATCAAGGGCCGTGGCGCTGGCGTTTGGAGCAGATGACTTGGTGTCCTTGGTATATGCAAGGTCACAATACAATGGCTGCCGCAGTACAGTTTGCCGATCGAGTAAATACAGTTTCACCGACTTACGCGGAGCAAATCAAAACCCCAGCTTATGGGGAAACTTTGGAAGGTTTGCTGTCTTACCTCGGCGGTAAAGTATCGGGCATTTTGAACGGAATTGATACAGAATCTTACAACCCAGCAACTGACAAGTACCTCCATCAACAATTTAGTGTTGATACTATTGAAAAGCGCCCCGCTAATAAAATTGCGCTGCAAGAAGAAGTCGGCTTGGAAGTAAATAAAAATGCCTTTTTGATTGGCATGGTGACGCGGCTGGTAGAACAGAAGGGATTGGATTTGATAATTCAAATGCTCGATCTGTTCATGGCCTATACGGACGCTCAATTTATTGTACTCGGAACGGGCGATCGCTACTACGAAACCCAACTCTGGCAAATGACAGCCCGCTATCCCGGTCGGATGTCCACCCAACTACTTTATAACGAGGCCCTCTCCCGGCGCGTTTACGCAGGCTGCGACAGCTTCCTGATGCCCAGCCGTTTCGAGCCCTGCGGCATCAGTCAAATGCTCGCCCTCCGCTACGGGTGCGTGCCAATGGTTCGCCGCACCGGCGGTTTAGTCGATACCGTTTCCCACAACAACCCGATCGACAATACTGGTACCGGTTACTGTTTCGATCGCTACGAACCCCTCGATTTGTTCACCTGCATGATTAGAACTTGGGAAGGTTTCCGCTACAAAGATAAGTGGAGAGAACTGCAACAGCGTGGCATGAGAGAAGATTTTAGCTGGGATATTTCGGCCCGGAAATACGTCAACTTGTACAGCGATATTTTGGGATTGCCTCCTGAAGGAATCGCACCGGAACAAGAACCAGAATTGATCGTTGGCAAGGGTTAATTGGTAATGGGTAAGTTGACTGTTGACAGTTGACTGGTGACAGTTGACTGTTGACAGTTGTTATTTGTTAGTTTTTGGTTCCAATGCCCAATGCCCAATGCCCAATTAATCAATAAATAAATCGAGAGGTAAATGACCGTAAGTGCCAGTAACTCCATCTTCTGAGGCAGATTGACACGAAATCAAAACGCCCCGGTAAGTTCCGGGATAGCCGTCAACATAATACGAACCCTTCAAAGTATTGAACTTAATATAAACCGAACCAGCAAAGGTCGAGACAGCATTGGGATCTAAAACAGCTTGATATCCCAAAGCTTTCAAATAAGATTCTAAAGCTAAAAAACCCTCATCCGTAGAAGAAGCGCACACTCCCAACATTTGATAATCCGACAAACTTGCTACCAGCAAAATTGCTTGACGGAGTGCCTGTTTTTCCAGCGGCGATGCTACAGATTGCATATCCAGACAAGTGAAATCTTTGAGGATTTGCTGTGCTTCTTCAACAGTTAGGGTAGTCGGGTTTTGAGTAGACATGAATTGCTCTGATATTTCTCAAAATTACGATCGACACTGGGGTACTCGTTAACGAATTTCTGTCATTGCAACCCTCAATCGACGGCGGTAACACTTGCACAAGTCTTGATTATAGCCGATTGTGCGCTCTGGCAATCAATTCGGGCGATCGTCTTCAATGGCTTAGCCAACGCCCGAATCGCAGAAAAAAGCTAGTAGTTTTTACCCGCGTTTTCAAGTTTAGATCAGTCCGGGTTTTTTCAGCTTTGCTAGCGCATCTTCTGCCGCATTTTTCTCAGCATCTTGTTTGCGACGACCCCTGCCAACACCGTACATTTTACCGCTGACATACACTTCAGCAGTGAACTCTTTGGCATGATCCGGGCCTTCCTCATCAATGATTGAATATTCAGGGTTTTGACCGAATTTTGCCAGAGCCCACTCCTGAAATCGATTTTTAGAGTCTACAAGGTTTTTCTGCCCAGCATCGGACTGAGGGTAAACCATACTATCAGCAACTGGAATAAACAGCTTTTTAACAAAGGCGCGGACAGGTGTAATGGTTGAGTCGAGATAGTACGCACCAATAATCGCTTCAAAAGTATCGCAAAGCAAAGAGGGATTTTGGCGACCTTTATCTTGTTCTGCCCCTTTTCCCAGGCGCATTAACTTGCCTATACCTAGTTGCTCAGCAAACTTGGCTAGCTGATCCTGATCGACTAATCCAGAACGCAAGCGAGTTAATTGAGCTTCGCTAAAATCTTCATAGTGCTTGTACAAGATTTCGCCAACTAGATAACCTAGGAGGGCGTCGCCGAGGAATTCTAGTCGCTCGTTATGTTCGCCTGCTTCGGGGTGTTCGTTAACATAGGAACGGTGGGTTAAAGCGCGTTGCAAGAGCGATTCATCTTTAAATTTTGGAAGTTTGTACATTTTGATGTCTGGACTTGCTGGGAAATTAATAGCATGGAAAACGTTTCTATATTAGCCTGAGTTTTTTAAGTGCGTCTTCAGCCGCACGTTTTTCAGCTTCTTTTTTACTGCGACCACTTCCTTGACCGTACACCTTACTATTTACGCGCACTTCAACAGTAAATTCTTTAGCGTGATCTGGCCCTGCCTCGTTGATTGTGATGTATTGAGGGGTAATTGGCCCGATATTCTGCTGTACCCATTCCTGAAACCGATTTTTTGGGTCTCCAAGAATGTTAGAGTTCGGTTCTGGCCCAGAAGAAATAAGTTCTTCCACTACTGGCGTAAATAGCGGTTCTACAAAATCGCGGACTGCCTCAATGCCAGAATCGAGAAAATATGCGCCGATAATTGCTTCAAAAGTATTGCTGAGCAACGACTCTTTAGCAGTACCTCCACTTGTTGCTTCACCCCTGCCTAGCAGCATCCACTGGCCGATATCCAAGGCGACAGCAAACTTTGCCAATTGCTTGTCTTCCACCAACGAGGAACGCAGGCGAGTTAGATCGCCTTCATTTTTATTTGAGTAGTGGCGGTAGAGATATTGGCCACTTAGAAAAGTCAGCAAGGCATCGCCTAGAAATTCTAATAGCTCGTTGTCTTTGCTGACTGCTTTAGGATTTTCGTAAAGGTAAGAGCGGTGAGTGAGTGCCTGATTTAGCAGATCGGCTTCCTGAAAAGGTAGCCGTTTTAGTAAATCGCTCAATCTTTCTCTAATGCGGTCTTCTTCAGCAGAAAAATGGCGATTTTCTTGACGAGTTTGTTCTTGAGACAGGAGTTGCAGGACTTCTTGCTGTTGCTTTTCTACTTCTTTAATATCGGCTTGTGGTGCGGAGACAGCTTTTAGTAGTCGGGCAATACTATCCAGGGCGCGATAGGTGTTAGCGGTGGAAAATGGGACTTGGTGTGCCCAATCGTTGCGGACTTGGATAAGTTCAGTTACCAGGCCGTTTCCTGTAGAATTTAGCTTTTCGTTGAAAACTTTATCCCACTGCTTTGACATGACTAACAGCAGCATCGCAACATCTTCACTCAGAATACTCTCTGCTGATTTTTGTTTCAATGGTTTATGCTTAGGTAAGCAGGACTTAGCCTCTTTTTCCCAGCTATTGCTGTAAACTCCCTGCATTTCCTGTTTAAGATAAGGATACAATCCCTGACATAAGAGGTTTAAAGCTCTGTCAACTCGTTCGCGATTGCTAATAGCCATGTGTTGTTTTTTCAGAATTTTCTTTCTTGTTGCTACATTAAAGGTTCTGAATTTTTCGGAAAACCCGGTTTTTTAAAGAAACCGGGTTTGTAAACTAAGATGTTACCTATAAACAATTACCCTTTACCCAGTTGGGAGGGTAGAGACTGTTTCCGCGAGACTGGTTGCATGAAAGACAAGCAAGTCGTAGGTTTTCTATACAGTCAGATCCACCGCGACTTTTGGGGCGCAAATGTTCGATAGTCAGTTGATTTTTTGGGAGACATTTACCGCACCACCAACAGTTCTGACCATAATCATCGATCAGTTTGTGCTTCTTGTTATGCTTCTGCTTTGGATTCATTTCGGTTTCCTTTTGCTTGTTGTTTACAACAGCATTGAAACATCAGTTATCCAGCACATAAGGAATGTTGCTTAGGGATTGGCAAGAGATGAATATTCCCAAACAAATAAGATTTAAAAGTAGGGATTAATGCTACTTCTAATTTACTTATCTTATATGGATAATTTGCTGTCGGAAAATTCATAAATGAGAACAACTCACACTAAGCAAACACTTTTCAGGTGACGCTAGGTGTGAGCTGATGTCTCATCTACCGTATATGTAAATATTCTTAGTATGTATACATCTATATGAGATTAATAGACAACTGCAATAGATATTTAGATAAATACTTAGCAATGTTATTTACTAATCCCATATTGAAGCATATATGTAAAAAAATATACATATACGATAGGTGAGACAGCAGCCCACGCTTGGCACTGGAATTTTGATGACCCAATGATTTCGCTCAAGCCTAGCAGACAGCGAAGCTCGATGTCAATCTCTCCCCCCGCGAGCCCCTCTCCCTGCGGGATCATCCCGCTGATCTCCGGCATTTGAACAGTCAATGTAAAAATATGTTGCAAACTTTGTACTGCTGTGTTAAGTTTAGTTACATAAGGTTGAAATTAAACGAGGTTTCTGGTCATGGAAAACAAAAACGCAAAAGTTGGCTTCACTGAGTTTGCTGAAACCTGGAACGGCCGTTTGGCAATGTTGGGCTTCGTTATCGGCTTAGCTACCGAATTCCTCACCGGTCAAGGCATTCTCTCTCAAATCGGTTTGATGTAATCAGCTTAACTGCATACAATAGCTGAAATTCAGGCGATCGACCCCATCACAAGTGCAAAAGCCCCCCCGCTAATAAGTCCCCTTCACTTCACACCGAAGGGGCTTTTGCATTTTTTATCCAAAAATCCCACAGAGGGCACAAACAAAAATCTTTTCTGTCTCAATATTTATCGCCAGACTAACTCCAGCAAACTAAGCAATTCCTACGGAATCCAAAATCCTCAATTTAGGAGTCAAATTCGCAACCTTCACCAAACCGTCGCGTTTGTGAGTGCGGGCGCTGTTACTACGTAAAATCATCTCCGACAGATCCGGCATTTCCTGCCAGCAGTGCGAGCAGAACCAATAAACGCGATTGTGGCGAGCGTGGCGGAGCAATTGAGAGGAGCAACAAGGGCAACTATTCATGATATTTTAAACCTTTTTTGAAGATATGGAGCGATAACCCAATCATTAGAGAGATTCACGAATGCCTGCACTTCTCAATTCCAGGCACAAAAATAAAAAATCTTTTTCACTCACAGCTTTGAGTGTCGCGCAAGTAGCACTTTTGGAGGCCCAACAGTAACACCACAATCAAAAGCTGAACGCTCCAAGGAGCCCAAGAGAAACCCCAAATAAAACAACCGAGCCCGGCCCAAGCCACAAGAACAAAAATATCTTGAGAGGTTTGCCAGTAAACCCAGACTGCTGCCAGAGAAACTATTAGTAGCAAAATGTAAGCTGAGGGCATAGTCGTCTTCTCCCAATGTGTCTGCCAACAGTCAGGAGCGATCCCTGACGTTCTGCTTAAACATAAAACTAAAACCTGAAGAACTTATGAAGACGAGTGAGTTGTTACAAAAAGTAAAATAATCCTGCTAGCTTATATTTTCCCGATACATCAGTAGGAATACTGTTCTCATGGCTGAGGCCGAATTCGGTTAAATGAACTCACTACCCATAGGGATTTAGGCATCCCTAATTGGTATCAACTTCACCCCAATACCAACAGGGTTGAAACTGATACCCCACTGAGGTTTTTAGTCTTAAGCTGACAGGACGAAAGGTACGGCGCCTAAGTCGCTACATATATCCTGTCCGATCGCCCCGATTGGATCTAATGAACCATACCAAAGAAACCAAGTTTTTTTAACTCTCTTTGCCTGCAAAACTACTGCTTGAAAAGCTGCACAATTCAATGCGCGCGATCGATCTATTCTTGCTCCCAGCCCAAAGCCTCAGCGACCTGAGCGGCCAAAAACATCGGTTCAAAAGGCTTAGCAATCACGCTCACCACCCCCAAATCCGCGAACATCCGCCTGTCCCCAGCCAGAGCCTTAGCCGTTAATAAAATTACCGGAATGTGCTGCGTAGCATTATTAGCTTGTAACTGTAAAAAAGTAGTAGGCCCGTCTTGGTCGGGCATCATCACGTCCAATAGAATAGCATCAGGCTGTTCGGCAAGAGCCTTAGCAACACCCTCGCGACCCGAACTCGCTGTTAGGACTTCCCAGCCCCCCACCAGTTCAAGACTGACTTGAGCTACTTCCCGAATATCTTCCGCATCGTCAATAACCAAGATGCGCTTGGCAGTCAAAATTAACATTTTTTTATGAATGAGAACTGATCATAGATTAGAGGCGAAATGTGAATATTTTGTAAAGCAAATTATCTTACCCGATCGGACTGTACAGTAAATTTTCAAAACTGTATAGCAAATGTTGAAGGAAGAAGGAACAAGGAAGGCCTAAGTTGCCATCGACAGCCAGGGTTTCAACTAAGATCGTCCTAACCGTCTGGCGCAGTTGCTGTACAATATCCCACCCAAAAATAGCCGCTTTTCGACCTCAAATTGTGCTTTTTGCCCCCAGTCCCCAAACTGCAGAAAAGGCTGAGATTGTTTATCGATGACTCGATCGAACAATCTGCACAAAATCAGTAACTTTGGGTACACCTGCGTAGAAATTAACTTTCAGTTGCCAGCCCCTCCGTCAGAAGTGGCAGACTTAAGAAAAAAGTGCTGCCCTCCCCCACAAAGCTCTCCACCCACATCCGCCCCCCGTGCTGCTGCACGATACTGCGACAAATAGCCAGCCCCAAACCAGTACCTCCCTTCTGGCGAGAATCAGAAGCATCAACTTGTTGAAAGCGTTCAAAAACCATCTCCAGCTTGTCTGGCGGAATACCCCGCCCTTGGTCTTTCACAGCAATCACGATGTACCACGAGCTCGGAACTGGCAAATGCGGAGGCGCGGCGGCAGGCTCAGGAGATAACAAAGACGGAGACGACACCAACTTGTGCGCTGCTTTTTCTGCCACATCCAGATTGTGGGTCAACTCCCCACTCAGCCAAACCGTAGCGCCGGAGGGAGAAAATTTTATAGCATTACTGAGTAAATTTGTCAAGGCTTGAATTAGCCGATCGGGAACAGCTTGCAATTGCGCCCCCACAGGCTTCACCGACAGAGTAACTCCCGCCTGCTGAGCCATTCCCTGCATCTCGTCAGCCGCCTGCAACATCAGCTCAGCCACATTGCAAGTTTGTTTGATGACAGTGCTGTAACTCGACTCCATCCGCTCTAAATCCAGGATGTCGTTGACCAACCGCACCAAGCGGTCAGTATTAGTGACAGCAATCTCCAGCATCCGCTTAGCTTTCTGGGGGTAAGCGTCCAGCAGACCGCTGTTGAGGAGGCCGAGGGCGCCGTGAATTGAGGTCATGGGCGTCCGCAGTTCGTGGCTGACAACAGAGATAAATTCATCTTTCATGCGCTCGACGGCAAGCCGCTCCGTGATATCTTTAAAATTCACCACAGCTCCAATAATTTCGCCTTCTTCTCGCATCGGAGCGACAACGTACTCAACCGGAAAACTGCTGCCGTCTCGCCGCCAAAAAATCTCATCGGTGACGCGCCGCGCCTCTCCGTCTTCCAAGGTGGCTAAAATTTGAGAACTTACCCGGTTCGGCAGCAGTTTGCCCGCCTGCTGTGCGGCGCAGTGTGGGACAAGTTCAGAGCCTGAATTGATGTTTGTTGCAGGTGACAGTTGCTTGATGGCCCTTGAGCATTCTTCCTGTGCACGGTGTAAGCTTTCATAGAGTGGTCGATCAATCAATTGCTTCGATTCACACCCAGCCATTCTCACCGCCGCAGGATTGACAAAAGTTACTTTTCCCTCTTTGTTCAACCCGCAAATTCCTTCTCCTGCGGAGAACAAAATCATTTCTGTTTGGTGACGGAGTTGTTCAAAGGCTTTTTCGACTCGCTTGCTGTCGCTGATGTCGCGAGAGATTGTCGAAACCCCCGTTACCGCTCCAGTGGCGTCTTTAATCGGAGAAATCGTCAGGGAGACATCTATCTGTTGACCATCTTTCCGCAAGTGTACGGTTTCGTAATGGTCGATGCTGGCTCCCGCCCTAATATTTTCCAATATTTGAGGCATTTCCTTGGGTCGTTCGGGTATGGCTAAAATCTCGATCGACTGGCCCTTGATTTCCGCAGCACAGTAGCCGTAAATCTTCTCTGCTCCTGAGTTCCAGCTCTGAATTGTCCCCGCGAGGGTTTTGCCGACGATGCCGTCGTCTGAAGACTCAACAATCGACGCCAAGCGCACGAGTTCGTCTCTAGTTTGCTTGTGTTCGGTAATGTCGCGACCCAAAATCACTATACTTTTGCGTCTCCCGTCGGGGTGAAATACGGGTACTTTAATCACGTCGTAGATTTTCACAGTACCGTTTGAGCGGAGAATCACTTCTTCTCCCCTAGAAAGCTCGCCTTTTTCCCACGCTTCTCTATCGCTGACCTCGCACGCCTGTAGGGCCTCGCGGTAAAAACTGCTGAGTTCTCCTAGTTGAGAATCTTTGAGACCGCGGTAGTCTATTTTTTCTAGGTCGAACACTTCCAAAATCGCTTGATTTGCCTCCAGCCACCTGCCCTCGCCATCTTTGAAGCACACAATATCTGGCATGGCATTGATCAGCGAGTTGAGATAGGAGTTTTCTCGCAGTGCAGTTTCTACCTCCGCCCGCTTGGCGATTTCCCGTTGCAGGTTTTCGTTTGCCGTTTGCAGCGAGTCCTTTAACAAACTTTCTGTAAAATTCCGTTCTTTAATTACTTCTTGAAGTCTGTGGAGTTCTACCGACAGTCGCCTGCGGGCCAACAAATTCTCTACCCGCAAGTGCAGTTGGGTGGGTTCGACAGGACTTACTATCACCTCGTCTATTCTGCGTTCGAGTTGTTTGATCTGCTGCGAAAATGGCTGCTCAGCAAGAGCAGGCGTTTGGGATTTACTAACCAGCAAGAACGGTAAAAATATCGGTTCGGCGGCAGTTTTTAATGCTTCTACCAGCGGCCCGATGCGATCGAAATTTGCCTCGTCGAGAATGCACAAGTCAAAAGCGATTGGGGGAATGGGAAATTCGGAGTTGGGATCTAAAGCGCGATCGAGTACGATCACCTCATGCTCGGTGTTGAGGTGGGCGATCGGCAAATTAAGTTGTTGGTGGCGATCGACCAATAGTAAAATGCGGCTCATGAGTTTGTTAATTTGCCCATGCCTAATGATATGATGTGCGGTAAATTAAGTATTCGTTAGTAGTGAGGGCTAAAGTCCTATTTTTTATGAGGATTGAAGCCCTCACTACCCACAAGTTTTATAGCGCTAGATCGACCGGACGCGATCCGAATGATGAAGGCATTAGGCAGCCAGAGTAGAAGCCCCTATTCAATAATAATTGATAATTATTTAATTGTTTGTTCCTTCAAACAAGGGCTAATGACTAATGACTGTTGAATGACTGTTGGCGGGGGCGGGTTTATATGTATTTGGGTTAGCAGTTCTACTTTGCTCGTGAAACCCGCCCCTACACCCTAATGACTAAGGACTAATGACTAATGACTTTTTACGGCATTCCGATCGGAATCAAAGAATCGAACGGCATACAGCTAGAGTAACGACTCCCTTCCGATAAAACCGCAATCAGCCTCACCTGCCAGTCGGGCATAATCTGCAAATCCGCCCAGGGCACTGCTACCTCCAAACATTTATCCACTCCCACTTGGGCGCGGCTAATGCGGGGCTGCCACTCATCCCCATCTTCTGCTTCCTGAAACCAAATCGATTTCGTCAGCAAATTAATCTCTAACTGATGGTGGTATCTATAGTTTAGCGGTGCTTCGTCAGGCAAACCCAACAGCGGAATCAGACTGTTGTTCATCGTGCGATCGGGATAAAACCAGAACAAATTTAACTGCTGCGGGCAATCAATTCCCGGCCGCACCCCTACCTTGAAGTCGGCACGAATGTAAAAATTCAAGTGGTCAACCCCGTACCAAAGGCGCTGAATTGCCGAACTCCGGTGCATCGTACCCCTTGCTCCCCCAACTTCAATCCGGCCGGCTTTGTCCCAATCCTGTTCGTTGCCGATACCGTCAATCACCGGGTGAATAAAGCTCAGCGGCAGGTGGTCGCCTTGAACCTCGTGCACCTCTACTTGCCGTCGCACTTCTGGGGGTACGGGCTCGCCGAGAGCTTCGTAAATTCCCGCTACGTGTTCCCGAAATAGCTGGTCGAACATAGCATCTTGGTTCGACGTGTGGCCTTCGCCAAACCACCAGAACCAGTCGGAACCTTCGGCAGCGTAAAGCGCTTCCCAAGCTTCTGGGTTGTTTTCTTCTGTGGCCTCTGGATGGTTTGCCAGCATTTGTCTCGCAGGCCCTAACAAGTCCCAAGCGCGATTTTTCGCGGGATCGCCGATCCAAGTTGTGAGGGAACCGTCTACCCAGGAACCAGTGTGCAGTTGGGCTGCGGGAATTGTTTCGGTTGCTGGGAATTTGTCGAGAAATTCCGAGACTGTGACTAATTTGATATCTGGATTGTCGCTGAGAGTTTGATAGAGGGATTCTAAGAACGGTTTACCGTCTTGGGGATAGAATTCCCAGCAATTTTCGCCGTCTAGGGCGATCGTCACTAACCAGGGATTTTCTAAAGCGGTTTGACCGTCGGGTTGTCGGTGTTTGAGAGTTCTGCCGATCGCTTCTAAGTGTCCCACTAAATCTGATGCTGCTTTTTCCGGTTCCATCGAACCGTAAGTAAACCCAATCAAGTCGGACAATCTGTGGTCTCTAAATACTATGGCTAAATCGCCGTCAGGAGTTTCTAAACGGTAAGGGCGATATAAGAATTCTGGTTCGTAGACATTCCCTGTCGCGTCGCGGTGGAAAAAGTGTTTAATTGTCCACCCCAATACTGCTTCGTCCGAGACTATCCATTTAAAGCCTTGTTTGGCAATGTAGGGCAAAATTTCCGGGCTAACTGCTTGTTCCGACGGCCACAAACCGCGCGGTTGGCAATCAAACCGGTCTTCATACATTTCCCAGGCTTTTCTCAGGTGTCGGGGAATATCTTCTGCCCACTGAAACCGGTGTTGTGGCAGCGTCATGTTGGGAATAGCTATGCGGCCGCCATTAGTGTCGGCAAGCAGCGGTAAAATCGGGTGCGTGTAGGGGGTTGTGGAGACTTCCAACTGTCCCTCAGCTTGCATTTTACGGTGCTGGGGAATGATGCGAGCGAGGATTTCTTTTTGTTTTGAGTAGATGTTTTTTCTGTCTACCAAACTAAAATTTTGTCCTTGTTTTAGCCACCCTGCAATATCGGGGTCGTCCCAAAACAGCGGGTCAATCCAAGCTAAATTGTGCCAAGCCAGCAAGTCGCTAAAATCCTGCAATTTCCAGTTTTCCAAACACCACTGAATGCCTTTTTCCTGCCGCTGAGTGTAGAGTTGAGCGTAGCGGGGGTGCGGCTGAATCAGAGTGTGGTAATTGGCGTCAAAAAAGTGTTCTAAAATGAACTCTTGTTCTGGGAGGGTTAAAATTTCTGCTGACTTTAATGTCACCGTCAAGTAAGGGTCTAATGCTTTGTCTGCGATGCAGTCTTCTATCTGCAAAATCAAGGATGGAACCAAGTTTACGGTTTGATGCAGTTTGGGATATTTTGCCAGCATTAGCACTAAATCCAAGTAGTCTTTGACTCCGTGCAAGCGCACCCAAGGCAGTCGGTACTGGGCGGCTCCTGCGCTAGCTGATACTCTGGATTTATAGAGCGGTTGGTGTTGGTGCCAAATGAAGGCTACATAAAGGGGGTGAGACATTGCATTTAGTAATTGGTAATTGGTAATTGGTAATTGGTAATTGGTAATTGGTAATTGGTAATTAAATTGGGTAATTGGTAATTGGCAATTAAATTGGGTAATTGGCAACAGTCAACGGGTAATTGGCAACTGTCAACCGTCAACCGTCAACCGTCAACCGTCAACTGCCAACTACCAATTGCCAACTACCAATTGCCAACTGACTAATTACATTACCTGTTCGACTTCAGCAATTTCTGGGATAGCCTCGCGCAGGCGACGTTCAATGCCCATTCTCAGAGTCATTGTAGAACTCGGACAAGAGCCACAAGCTCCTTGCAGTCTCAGGTGTACCACGGGGCCGTCAATTTCTACGAGTTCGACGTTGCCACCGTCGGATATCAGGTAGGGGCGCATTTCATCGAGAACTGTTTCGACGTTATCTCTGGTTAGTGCTAGTGTCATATTTCGCCTCTGTGATGATTTATTGCAGTTGATGAAAGTTCGATTTGACTCAAGGACAGCATTCTCAACCGCGCGAGATTTAAGAAACCGGGTTTCTTGAAAAAAGACTTGCGTACTCAGATGAGCTGGCTGCCGTAAACCCGGTTTCTGTCACGCTGATGCTCGATCTGAATTCGCTCTCTCGTTCGATCGTAGCGTTACTTGCCGCCAAATCAAGTTGATTCTGATACGTTAATCAAAAAAACCCGTTTTATTTAAGAAATCGGGTTTTTGATCGCGCTACACTACTGCTGGTTCTAGCAGTTTGACATTGGAGTAGTTGAACTCGGTTGTTGTCAATTGACCTTTTTCTTTGGCTCGAACTACTTGCTTGGTCATGACATAATAGTCGCCTATCTTGTCAAAGGTATCTTCAAATTCGAGTTCTTTGATGATTTCGTCGGTTTGAGGGTTGCGGAAAACGGCATCGTAGTGGCTGGCCAAAGAACCTTCGGGTGTCTCTAAGCTTTTGTGCGTGTCAATTACGAAAGCCATGCGGCCCATCACCCGGCTGACTTGACAAATTGAGAGACCTCGGATTTTATAATTCGATCCCATTGAGTCGCCTTGCACCAAGATGTCCACAGCGTCGGTGCTGTCTTTCTCGCCCAGGGTGAAGCTATTTTTGCCGTGAGATTTTTCAAATGTCGAGCGTTTGCGGTGGGTGACAATATCGCGCATTTGGGTGTAGACGCTTTGCTGCACTTCCTCATCTTCAATGCCACTGACTTCCACGCTCATGTCGGGTTTGATGGAAACATGACCCGTATATACTTCGTCGCCCTGTTTGAGTTCAATATCGGCACTGTAACCGGGAAAATTGGCATCCCAGGTATAGCGGTGTTCGTAAGCAGCGCGAAACAAATCGCGAGCGTTGGCTTGCTCTGTCATAAATCCCTCTTTCTCTTGACACCCATCTAGTTTAGCTTAACCGCGAGAAGCCCTACATTCACTGGGTAGGGGAGTTACCCGCACTCCTGGCGAGCACTTCTTGGGGGTGCGGCTGGGCTGGCAATTAGGGCGCAACAAGAATTTACTTTCTCTATCGGTTGCTATGATTTGAAGAGAAAGTCCCAAAATGCCTGGTTATTGAGAGCGCGATTGGTCGATCGCCAGACACCAGTCTTAGTTATGGGTTATGTTGAAAAAACTTGTGTCCGCTTTTTAGGGGTTGCACCCGCAGGCAACTATTAGATTCCCCCCTTAATAAAATGCTAGAAACTGTCTACAAACACTTAGAAACATTGCAGGAACAAGCTAGGGAATTGCCACACCCCCAACAGGCAATTTTTACAAAAATTTTGGAAGATTTATCAAATTCTCTACAAGAAATGGCAGGCAGTCGCTTGTTTGAAAGCGCCACAAATAACGCCGCAAAGCTGGTTGACCTTGAAAAAAATAATCGCCTATTGGAACGCACTGTAGCCCAGCAAGTAGGGCAAATTAGACAGTTACGGGAGCAGTTGGAAAAACAAATCAGCCAGCATCGCAGGGACAATCAAGCATTAACTAAAAGTGAAGCCAAACTGCAAGCTATGCTGCGTAATTCTCCGGATCTAATTAGCATTATTGGCTCCGACGGACGAGTTCGATACCACAGCGGATCTCTACAGCGGCTTTTGGGTTACAATCCCGAAGAAAGAATTGGCAAATTTCACGGCGAGTTAATCCATCCAGACGATTTGCTGGCTTGGCAGACGTATTTTGGTAAGTTGTTAGAAGCTCCCGGAATTGGGGGGACAATTGAATATCGGAAACGCCATGCTGACGGTTCTTGGATCTACATGGAGTCGATAGGTAACAGTTTGCTTTACGATTCTAGCGTGCAGGGAATTATAATTAATTCGCGGGAAATAGGGGAACGAAAGCAAGCGGAAATTGCAGTCCGAGAGTCGGAACTCCACTACAGAGTTATGTCGCAAATTACTTCGGATTTTGCCTATTCTTTTAAGGGGCAGCCCGACGGCAAGTTCGCCTGCGAGTGGGCGACAGAAGCTTTTGAGCGCTGCACCGGTTGCGTTCCTGAAGAATTAGAATCGTTTGGTTGGTGGAACTCGGAACTCGTTCATCCCGACGACAGGGAAATGTTAATTAAACAGTTAGAAGGCTGTACTTTCAGCCGCACTGGAGCTAATGAGTATCGCATTATTAATCAAAAAGGCGAGGTGCGCTGGGTGCGGGACTACTGGCAAGTGGTGTGGGACAAAACTGCTGAACGGGTTGTCCGTTTGTGGGGTGCTTGTCAGGAAATTACCGATCGCAAGCAAGTAGAATTGAAACTGCAACTCGTTAACCAAGTTTTGCAAGCCCAGATAGCATCGGCGCCGCTGGCAATTAACTGTACCAGCAATGACGGGAATACCGTTGTTTGGAACCGCGCCGCCGAACAACTTTTTGGCTGGACTGCGGCTGAGGTTTTAGGGAAACCTTTACCGAATATTCCTGAAGGCCAAAAGCAAGATTTTTACGCGCTGCTAAAGTCTGCGTCTAATGGCAAACCGCAAAACGGTTTGGAAATATCTTTGTTGAAAAAAGATGGTAGTTCGATCGATGTTTGGCTTTGGGCCGCACGTGTGCGAGATGCGGGCGGCCAGACTGTCGGCAGTATCAACATATTTTCTAATCTTTCAGAACGCAAGCGCATAGAGGAAGAGCGCCAAAAACTAGCAGCGATGAAAGATATGGAGGAACCTTTTTGGGCGCGCTATGTCAGCCCTCCAAAAACTCCGAAAAAAAAGGGCGGCGGGTAATTCTATCAAGCACAAGTTAAAAGCATTAAAAGTGCAAAAGTGTAATCTTATGCTTGCAATATCCTTTCCGGTCAAATAACCTATTTGATGTGAGTCGTTCGAGCGGACATAATATGATAAATACACCGCGCTAAGCTGTTGTGCATTTAAATAGGGTGTGAGGATTTGGTGAAAGGGAACAGGAAATGGGAAACGGGGAACAGACAATATGTAATTTAAATGCTCGACAGCTTACTACGTGTAGTAGTTGCTATGCTGTACTGTGTAAAACTATAATTCCCTAAAAATAATTGATGAACCAGCTATCGAATTTAGTGAGGGAATCTATCGATAAAGTGTCCGGTTTTTCCTGGTAAAACTTGTGGAAACGTAAATATTAGATTTGTTAAATACGCCACTAGAAGGTTTACTGATGCCCCGATTTTTCCTGACTCCTGAAAGTGGCTAACTCTGCGTGAGTTTGGCAAGCTTCACTTAACTCAATGTAATCTAAGATATTGGAAATTACCTGAGAAAGATGAATAGCTGAACGGTGAGCTTCTTGGATAAAATCTCTCTCCTCTATGGGATCGTCAGCTTGGTCGTCTATGGTTAGTTGTAGATAGCCGATGATGTGATTTAGGGGAGTGCGGAGCTCGTGGGACGCCTTCAACAAAAATTGCTTTTTGAGCTGGGATAGTCCTTGTACTCGCTTGGTGCGCTCTTGGTAGAGGGTAGCAAGGGCGATCGCACTTCCTACTTGCTCGGCAAGTTCTTGTGCGAATTCGATCTGGGATTGAGTCCAAGGTTGATCGGTCTTACCCTTTCCCGACGATCGACTTTTGCACTGATGCAAGCTAATTATGCCGTTAGGTTGCTCTTGGTAAGCGGTAGCCACCACTAGCAGCGACTGCGGCCCAAAAGAGTCATTGGCTGCAAAGGACTCTACTACCACCGGTTCGAGGGTGGCTAGAGCTTGAAGGAAATGAGGTGCTGCTGTGAGCGAGATTTCCATTCCCAGCATGGGTAAAAATGGTTCTTGGCAGTATTCAGCAGCTACTTTGACTTGCAGGCTAGAACTTTCATAGGGACAAAGGATACAGCGGCTGACGCCTAGTGTTTCTCCCAGACTGTTAACTGTTTGCTGCCAGATAGTATTGAGATCCAATGTTCGACGAATATTTCTGCCAATTTGGAGTAAAAGCTTTTGCGATTGAGCTGATATTTGCTGATTCATAGCAACCCTTTTTCTACTAGACTGGCAAAAGTTTACCACTCCGGCAACAGAGCAGGGAGTTACTGAATTTGCCAGCCTGCCGCTGTCCGACTTATTGATTACGTAATTCTACTTAAATATTGCCACAGACAGTCAAACATTACTAAGTATTTGCGGTGTCTTTACAAGATCTTTATGATTTTCACATAGAACGGAGAGCGTCCTGTTTTCGTGAACTACCCAGCGCTGACATAAAGGTACAGCGTGAGCTTCTGACTTCAACGGGGATTGCGTCAACTTAGACTTGCGTCCCCGTCTCGGACTCACATCCCCTCCTCTACTCAGCAGTCCTGCTTCCCAAGACTGATAGCATTCTGAGTCCTTCTGCTCTAATATTTGCTGAAGCGTTGCCATCTCTATCGTGATGGGTACCACAACTAGGACAAGTCCATGCCCTAACATCTAATGGCATTTCACTCACCTGATAGTGGCAGTTTGAACAGAGTTTCGAGCTAAGGAAGCATCGGTCAATCTCTACCAACACTTTACCTTCACGGTCTAGTTTGTACTGCAAGAAATTGACAAACATCCTCCAACCTAGATCAGAAATTGCTCTCTTCTAGTTTGTGCTTACGAACCATGCCCTTTGTGTTGAGACTTTCGACTACGATGACTTGGTGATCGTCAACAAGCTTTCAAGGGTAGCTTATGTAAGTAGTCTTGACGGACATTGCTAATTCGTTCGTGAACCCTAGCAACCAGTTTCCTGGCTTTATTTCTAGACTTGCTTCTTTTCTCCTTTCGGGCTAGTTTTTGCTGCTTTTTTTTCAGGTTGCGTTCATGTTTTGCTAAGAAATAAAAAATTAATAACTTGATTGATGATTGAGTTGAGGTACGGCTCGAGAATTCCATCTGGGTAAATATTCATCAAAAGCAATTTTCATATTGAGTTTGAAATCATCAGTCACCTCTCGACCAATTTTATAGATTTTATCTGCCACATTTACAACTACAGATAGACCATCGTTAGTTAGTGTGAGTTTTTTCCATGAGACTCTTGACTAAATCTAGACTTGTAAAAAATACTCCTGGCTCAGGTTTGGTAATATGAGGGAAGAGTCGATGTTTAATGGAATTATAATTTAGAGCTATAGGGATGATAATGAGCAATTTTGAGCTCAATTCCGATTTGATCTACTAACTTTTGTAGATCTTGTTTAAAGATATAATGATTAGCATTATTGCTGCCGCCACCATCACACTTATAGTAATTTCAAATAAATGTGAGACAAATGCAAGATGATGTAAAATTAAGAAAAATTGTTAACTCGGAGCCGAAA
>NZ_JAUBOY010000091.1:0-11053 GCF_036700465.1 Microcoleus sp. T3_A4
GGGGGCGTGATTCCTAATTCCCTTTTGGGGTTTACCCTTCAATCATCTCCAAAATTGCCTCAATGTCTGCGAGTGTTACCGCTGATTTCTTACGCTTGGCTTTGAGCCTGTTTAACAAGTCAGCAGCCTCTGGTAGCTCAATTTCAGGGTGCCGGGTATGGTACAGCTCAATCCTCATGTCACTTACTAAATTTTGAAGTCGCTTACATTCACCCTTTAATCGCTTTATTTCATCTATTGAACCGCTTGTATCACGCGATTGAGACTGTTTCTTCTCGACTTCGGAACCACTACGACTATCTGCTGTGTCACGCGGTTCGATTTTTTGATCAAGTTGTCGGGCATAATCTAGGGTAGCGTTAGCCAAGGCGATCGGAACTCGAATGGTGCGAGTTGGGCCACTCTGCCAAGCAGCTTTAAAGCGGGAATCTTTGATTGAGTCTTCGTGTCCTTTAGGGTTTGGCATAACAAATGAATCCCTTGTGTCAAGCGTTTCATTTACCATAACAGTCATGCCAAACAGTGTCAAGCGCGTGACACACGGTTTCTTGATTTCTGGCAACAGTTAAGGAGGGTGGCGGCTATTTTTCCGACGGTCTGAAACCGATTTTCTTCATTTCAGCAAAAATTTAGCAGCCCGTCGAAAAAATCCCGCTAGGGTTTAGGCGGGGAAAGGGTAATTTCCCACTTACTCCAAAACCTTGTTCTAGGCGGGGATACTAAAATTTCCCTGCTCAACCCCTGTAAAAGTTTTAAATGTCATTCTTCCACTACCCACAAGCTGCTTTTTTGAGGTAATTCAGTTTAACCATACTCCGGACAATGCTGTTTAGGGTTTTGAATACCCCAGACAGCAATACGTTTCAGCCCTATGACCACCGCTTTTCCTGGAGCAGCATGGCAAAAATCACCTAATTTAGCTAAAATGTTCCTGAGCTTAGCGTTTGAAAAGTCCTCACAAAGATATTAGCAGCACTATTAGATAGCTTTAAGGGTACAAATAATGGGGATATGTTAAGCTAAAAATATCATTGATTAAAACATCCTTATATCTAAAAAAGGTAGCTGAAAATGCACAAAATTATCTCATCAAGCCTAAAAACTTTTTCTGAAGAACATTGTATTGAATCTATGAATGAAGCCAAACGATTTGAACACTTTGTTAATTATTGTATAGCATCTAAATATTACTCGGGTCGTATAGATACAAGTGGCATCACCACAGGTGATGAAGACCCTGGCATTGATGGTGTAATTATTATTGTTGATGGAGAATTAGTGACAACAGAAGAAGAAATTGACGCTATTTTTGAGTCTCACAGGAGAAATGTTGAGGTTGAATTTATTTTTATTCAATCAAAAACATCGGAGAAATTTGAAAAAAAGGAACTCACAAATTTCGGAGATTGTGTATATGATTTTCTATCCGATCATCCCGAACACTCTTATGATGAAATATTATCTGAAGCTCATAAAATATTTGATAAAGTTGTTGTAAATTTTCATAAGGTTAAACATGGCAAGCCTAATACCAGAACATATTTTGTTACAACAGGGGTATGGAATGATGAAAAAGAATTAAGTGCTGCTCTAAAAGTTAATCAAAAGAAATTAGAAAGTACAGGTTATTTTAATAACGTTGAATCTTTAAAATTAGATAGAGATGAGATTATCACTTTGTTGATTAGCATTCGTCAGCCTGTTGAAGCAAAAGTAAAAGTTAAGGGATGTATCCCCTATGACAACATTAAAGGGGTTGAAGAAGCCTATATTTGTGTAATCCCCGCTAAAAACTTTATCAACTCACTTTTAAAAAATGCTGATGATGATCGAATAAAAAGTGGCATTTTTGAAGAAAATGTTCGAGCTTTTCTAGGCGAGTCTAACTCTGTAAATTCAAGTATTAAAGACACTTTGACTTCAAAGGAAACGAGGGATAGATTTGCGATATTAAATAATGGTATTACTATTGTTTCGCCTGATGTAAGAGTTCAAAGTGATACAATTAGTCTGTCTAACTATCAAATTGTAAATGGCTGTCAAACAAGTCACGTTCTCTTTAGGAATAAAGAGTTGCTAACTGATGACTCAACAATGTTGACAGTAAAAGTTATAGAAGTTAGTGATGCAGACATAATAAATCAAATCGTACAAGCTACAAACAACCAAAGCTATGTTGAGGATGAAAAATTTTTATCACTCAAGTCAAAAGCAAAAAATATAGAAGTCTATTTTAATAGCTGTAATGATGATGCAGGTGACGAGTTAAAGATTTTTTTTGAAAGAAGAGAAAGGCAATATTCAGGACTGAAAATATCAGACTCAAAGATTTTTGATATAAGAACCGTTGCGCGTGCTTTCTCGGCTATGTTTTTAGAAATACCTCATATAGCAGCAAGCTATCCCACACAAATTTTTCAGCAGTCAGAAAATAAACTCTTCCTAGATGAGCAAAATGAGATTGCTTACTACTGTGCAACTCTTGCTCTTTATAAATTTAATAAGCTATTCAATAGTAAAAAACTGCCAAGTGATTTTAGTAAATACAAATGGCACACTTTAATGTTGTTAAAGTATCTCATAAATAATGGAATTAAGACACCCGAATTAAACTCTAAAAAGATAACTCAATATTGCCAAGATATTATTAAGGTTTTGAGTAGTACACGTGAAGATGTTCAACAACCCTATCAAGTATGCGTAGAAATTATAAAAGAAGGTATAGAAAAAGGAGGGTGGGAAAAAAAGGATCGTCTAAAACGTTCTTTACATACTGCAAGATTAAAGAAAATTTTGATGAAAAGGTTCTGAATGCTACTCAATGAGTCTTATGTGTAACTATTGGTTTCAGTTCGTACCGTTTCCATAAATAGCTAAAACCCCTATCTAACCATTTCAATAGACGGGTGTCCTATGCTAGACGAGCATGGCACATATCCTGATTTAGCGAACATTCTAGCTTCTGGAACAAACGCTAGAATGTTTGCGAGCAGGATCGGTTCATTAATTATTCTTCGCTTAAAGGTTTATTAAGCCGTTGTAAAGTCTCTTCAATGTTTATTATGGTTTTAGCACAATAGTTCAACGAAACTTCTGCATCTTTTTTATCAAAACTAAATTTTGACCTAGAAAACAGACCTGATTTTTGATAAACTTCGTCACCTACTGCTGTTGGAGCGAAATATCCTGCCATTTTTCTGTAACGGACATATTGCTCTATATTAATACCTAAACCATAACAAATAGTTATTTCTTCTAATTCTTGTATTCTATCCACTGAATGCTGTACACCATCTTTTAAAGCTTTTATTCCTTCTTTTAATTCCGAGGATACTCCTGAAATCCCCTTAGTAGAATTAATCTGATTTAACTTTTGAAAAGTGTCAAATTTAAAAGGAAATTGACCGAAAAAAAACTCACTAGCTTTCATAAACACTATGTCTAAGGCAGTCGTAGCATAAGAGACAGCTTTTGTATAGTCTTCTTGTTGTATTGCATTGCTAGCTCTGATCAAAAACCCTCTTGCTAGGTCGTTCTGTATTTCACGCATCTTTTTTATGAAATAAAGGAAAAATTTTGTAAACTCATCAATACTAGCATATTGGAGCTTCCCCCTTAACTCCTCTGGATAAGCTAGGAACAGTGCCAGCCGTTGTTAAGCAGAGTTGCCTTACAAATAAGACAAAGTTGTCCAATGAGTAAGACGTTTTGACCAAGAAGTAAGACAACTTCGTCATTTAAAGTTGAGCAAGATTTATTTACTCTAAAAGCTGGCTCAGAATAAGGGCATATCTTGACTCAGGACGTGGAACCGCTAAGGTCATTAAAATAGTCTCAAGCGCGTGACACACAAATTTAAGTGTCCTCAGCCGGACGGGCAGGCGGCTATTTTTCCGACGGTCTGAAACGAGTTTTGTCGTTTCAGCAAGAATTTAGCAGCCCGTCGAAAAAATCCCGCTGGGGGGTTTAGGCGGGAAAACTTGTTTTTAGGTCATCCCGTATAATTCTTTAATTTGGGTATCCTTTTGTCGCTTTTCTTCATTCTTTTTTTGTTCTTGGCGGTCTCGCTCATTTTTTCCTTCTTCGTAACCTTTTGTATATTTTGGGTCGTCACACATCGATTCGTTTAGGGAGTACCCTGCGTACCATCCTAAAGATTCAAGCCATCCTTCCATATATTCTTTATTGTGGGGTTCTTTTGGAAATTCCTGCTTGTGGCAGTCAGTGAATCCGTTGAGCCATGAAGTAGCCATATTTTTACCGATTGATAGTTTGCTCTCTATTATGTACTGCTTACCTATAGAGACAAAAATTTGCGCCCAGAGGTAGAGGTTGACCCCTTTTCTCCCGGACTTCCCATAAACGATGAGTCAGGATAAACAGATCATATCCTGAGCCAGAGCCTGGAACTGCTAAGGTCATTAAATAGTGTCAAGCGCCTGACACACGACTTTAAGTGTCCTCAGCCAGACGGGCAGGCGGCTATTTTTTCGACGGTCTTCTAAATGGTTTTCACTTCGACAAAGACTTAAGAACCCGTCGAAAAAATCCCGCTAGGGGTTTAGGCGGGGATAACGCCAATTTTTCCCCTCACTCCAAAACCTTGTTATAGGCGGGGATAGCGACATTTTCCCGCCTAAGCTCTGTAACCCTTGCTGCTACATCAGGATATCAGCATATCCTGACCCAGGGCTTGAATCACTACAGCTCACGTCGATCCATCCCAGCAAATGTCTTCAGGGAAAGTTAGCATATCCAACCACTCACCAGTCGGGCCCTGATACTGAATTAAGCGGCGTGTTCGCTCTTGACACCACCCAACCGCATGACAGCGAACCCATTGTCCCCATCGTTTGACCCATCCCCAAGCTTCCTCAACAGCAGATACTTCTGCTGTGTTTTCCGCTGTTGGTTCTGTCACAGATGATTGCTGTATTTGTTTATTTATAGCTTCATCTGTGACAACCTCAAAGCCTTGCTGCTCAAGCAATTCAACCTGTTTTAAATCTTCCATTTTTTTGACCAGGCGAACGGCTGTAAACTCAGCCAAAACATCCCAATTTTCAGGAAGGGAGCAGACCCGCTGAGCACCCTTTGAAGTAAGTTTGGTGGTGCCTTCTGGCTGATATCGGTAAGACCAGACGCGCTCAGAACCCTCTCGAATTTGTTGGGCGACCAGTTTGACACCGATACTCGCTAGCAAGCGGTTGATGTAGCGCATGGGAGCCTTCTTGTCGGGATAGCCCAGCACGTTAGCCACAGCTTTTTTCTTGCAGCGCTTGATGAAATCTCGGACTTCTGGAGAGTCAGCAGTCCAGGAGCTGTCAGGGTTTAGGAATTGTTCAATTCCCAGATTTTTTAGGAGTCGCAGCTTCAGCCAGCGATCGGAAATGTCGGGCAAGAAAGTTCGGAGCTGTTGTTTCCACTTGCGACGTTGCAGATATTCGGCATCCTCCTGGTTTTTAAAGAGCCAGGAAGCTTCGAGCTTGCTTAGCAACGCGCGGTCTTCAAACCTGACAAGCCGAACAAACTCCCACGTCCAGAGAGTCGAGCGTTCGATTCCTGGTAGTCGAGCCTTGAGCCGAGCTTTGATGGCTTGACAGCGTTCTGCCCAGGACGCGGAGTAACTGCGTTCTATTTCGAGAGCTTCGTTTAAATCTATATCGTCAGCGTCAAATATTTGTTTGGCTGCTTTGTCGCGACATTCTTGTTTGGCTTCCAAATGCTCGTTTGACTCGGAACTACCAGCTTGTACCCATTGCGGAGCATAACCCCCAGCTTCAAAAGCTTTAAACAGATACCCCCGCAAATCACGCCGCTCAAAGTTCTCTTTAGCCTTGATCTTGCAGTAAGTCTCGTGATGGGGCGATTGTGCCTGTTGGGCGATCGCTTCTCTTGTGGCTGCACTCAGCACTTCGTCAGTCAGAGTCAGGGCTTCAGCCGTTACTCGCTCCTCGATCGCCGCACTGATTTGTTTGTAGTAGGTTGCATCACCGTCTTTAGATGAACCCAAGCCACGCTCAGCAGCAAAAACAGTGATTCGCTCAGGATGACGGACACGGCGGCTCATTTGTAAGCACTCGTCTACACCGATCATCCCAACAAACCAGCAGAACATATCTGAGAATTTGTGCAGGATGGAAATATCTACACCAGATTCTGCTGTAGGAGAATAAATCAACCATGCGGGCTGTTGTTCGCGGATATAGGCGTCAGGGTCAGCCAAAAATTCTTTAGCCCACGCCTCAGTTACAGTCTTGGCTGTGAGGAGAATGCCTTCACCGTGCGAAACCTGTAGAAGTTCTGCCATTGCCTCAGCTTTCTCAACGGAATCAGTAGCTATGGCGGGACAGACAGCGGCAAGAATTTGATGGGTGTACCATTCATCAAATTTCTTGAGGGATTGACCAGCTTCAGGGATGGCAAAAAATACTGGTGGTGTATCGCCCTTGAATAAGTTTTGAATTTTGGTTGCTGCTTTGCCAGAGAGCCGGGAAATGTAGCTGACAACCCAGTCGGCTTGATGCCCATCTGTGAGGACAATGCGATCGCACTTTTGGCAAGCAAGTTCAAAGCGTTCTAGAACCTCAAGCCGTTTGTCAAAGAGCGTTCTGCTTGTCAAAAGGTGCTTGATGACACTTGCAGACTCGTCAATTATCAGGGTGCAGCCTTCAAGCCGTTCTAGGGGGATTTTAAGAAGGGAGTCTACACAGAGAGTTAAGCGAGCGTCAGGGTTCGCAAACATTTTGTAGCCAGCGTGAGCGTCCAGGTGATAACTGCTCAGTTTTTCGGCAAGCTGCAAGCCCAAGCTGTTGCGGTAGGTGAGGTTAATTTGAACGCCCGTTCTGTCTGCCGCTACCTTATTTTTGAGATACTCAGTTTTGCCAGTGCCAAGACCGCTCTTGATAGCCGTGATTTTTCCGCTTCCGGGAGCGTCGGTGTCAAAGTATCGCGAATTAGTGAGGATATCGGGGGAGAACCCACGGTGCATCCGCCACAAGCGCTCGTCCTGCAATTTAGAAAACAGTTCGGCGGCAGACAGCACAGCGTCAATATCGCCACCAGCTACGCAGAAATCATCTACCCCTTTGTGAGGGCCGGGCAAAATTGCAATTTTTGCGATCGCTGTTTTGAACAATTTTGCTAGGGTGCTAGCGGCGCGAAACTCCTGACTCTGGGAATAATCCCCGGCGCGGTGATCAAAGACGATTGTGATTTCACGTTTTGCTGTGTCAAGCGGTTGGAGTGCTGTGTGCAGTTCTCGCGCCGATGCTCGCTGATATTCTGTCCCGTCTGGTTTTCTTACTGTTTCCCCGCGTTCGGTGACTCTGTAACCCGTGTGAATCCCAGGAAGTCCGACCGCTGCATATCCACGAGAAATTAGTGCCGCTGCCTTCTTCTCACCTTCAGTAATTACGATCGGGCAACCGCTGCTAATTACCCAATCCCAAAATCCAAGCGCTTCCCCATCAAGTCCGACGGCTGGGTAGGCAGGCATTGATAACCCAGCTTTAGCCGCAACCCTTCGCCACACTTTGACAGTCACTCGCGCGCAAAAAATTTGTAGGGGCTTCCCTTGCGGCTGAAAGTATGCGCGGGGGCGGCCTTTCTTGTCAATTGCGATCGGTTCCCCAGCTAGTTGCCGGAAGCGACCATTAACTATGAAGCCAGTTGCACTCTCGCACTTTGCATAATTTCTTTTAGCTTTAGTGCTGCCACTGCTGCTATTGGTTTTGGGGTCAATGTCGCGATAAAGCAGGTCGTAGATGGCAATACCGCTGACAGGATCAAAGTTGAAAGTATAGATTTCGGGGTCAATACCAGACTTGACCACGCAGTCCTGAAAACTTAAATCTATACCCTCAATAGGGTATGATGAAGTCATGATCTTGGCTCGCCGTAAACGAGCTTGAGTACCAAGACCGCTGTGTCAGGTTCCAATTGATAGCAGCGGTTTTTGGTATTTTTATGGTTGCTGGAAGATTTGTGTGCTGGAAAACCAAGCACTACAACAGGAACCGCTTTTAGCCGTCAAAGGAAGAATATTGACGGTAAAAGCTAGTTCTCCTCGTGCGAATGAGGAACCCTCCAGCTTGTTGTGAGATTGGTGTGTTGCATTTTTCGCACGCGTGGCATCCCGGTGCCACCTGTTTCCCAAGCCTCTGAATCGCCGCCTTTCACCAACCTATCTTGAAGTGTTTCTTGAGCCTCTGTCACGCACTGCTCGATACTCCCTACTCCAAGACATCTCTAAGGGTTGTCTTCTGAATTAATCCCACTCACGCGGGGTTAGGACTCCACCAATCGCCGTTTAGGTCTTTTTTTTCAGATAACCTGGCAGAATCTACGCGACACTTGAATCAACGTAGCCAGGACCTCTTTCTGTAATTCTGATTCTACCGCTTGCCTCGACACAACTGTCAACCGTTTCACTGAGTTTCAGTAGTGTTAGAGGGTGACGGTTATTTTTCCGACGGCAATAAATTCCCAATAATAAGCAGATATTGTCACCCGTCGAAAAAATCTCGCTTGTAATTACCAGTTGCTGTTCCTATATCGTTGGTTGTACAAACGGTAGTCAGGGTAAGGGATTTCCTTAATAGCGTCATATCCGGGAATCGAAAACTCTTCTCCTTCGGTATGGAAAGCTATATCAGTGGGAAGCTGTCCCTCATTGCAATCCATAAACTGCACTACTCGCAGAATCTTATCGACATAAGCCGCAGGTACACGTATTGTTTTTGTTTTCCCCCCGGCCCATCTGTGAGGACGCCCAGCCCCCAGCCTCTTCCCACCGTGTTTTATTCCTTTCTGTTTCATAATCAAGTTTTTCGTGTATAAAGTAACACAATCAAAAATCTCTCAAATCCTTTGTACCTCGTCCTCCTAAGTATTACATTTTTACTTTTTACCTTTTTTATATACCGGGTATCACTCAACCCGGTTGCAAGTTAAGCAAGCAAGCAGCAAGTCGCGGCCGGGGGGCGGGCCACAAGAGCTGTCCCCCGGCCCACGTTCTTCATCCTCCTTCATCTTGTATTAAACGTTTGTACTCAGCATCAGCAGCCTTGTATTTCTCTGAACCACCTTTCGAGGCTCCCCAAATTTCGAGAATGATTTTCGCCTTGCTGTACCCCCGAGCTTGCAATTGCAGGATGCGTTCTCGGAGTTCGTTATCGGCGTTCTCAGCTAGCTTTCGTTCTGCCTCCTCTTCATTCTCAGAACTCAGTGCTAAAGCGCGTTCTAGGAGTTCTCGGTTGGCGTCGGTAGCTAGTAAAAGTTCTGCCTCGGTTCTACGTTCTTGTTCGGATACATAGGCTGAAACAGCGAGTTCATCTGCCACATCGGCATTGATAGCTCGCTCTTTCATTGCCTCGAATTCCTCAGCCTTAGCGACCTTAAGAGCACATCGGCGAGCTTCAAAACAACAAGCAAACCCAGACACCAGGGCGGTGCCTTGCATAAAATTGTGCAGAGGTATTTTGCGGGAAAAAACAAATGGTGGCGCTAGCCAAAGGGTAAGCCCAGATATGGACAGTACGGAAACTTTCAGGAGCGACATAGCATGACCCCCACGCCGACCAAAGCTCCGATCGTGCTAGCAATCAGCCGAAAGCGCAACTGTATCAAATTGATTTTTAGCAGTGCTACGAGAGCATCATCTAGAATCCAAGCGCTGATACTGACTACTAACTTGAGAGCAAATAATGCTTGTACAAAATGCAGGAGCGAGAAATGCAGCGATGCCAGCCAGCAAAGGAAACTGGAGGCAATCGCACACAGCAGGAAATTGTTACCGAGTGCGACCGCCTTTATCATTGCTCCGTACCTCCGAGCAGTTTTGCTTTGATAGCTTCAATCCGCTCGCTGGCTCGATTTTCTGCCTTTTCTAAACCTATACCCAGGCGGGCATAACCAGGACGCAAGCCGTGCAAGTGCTTAGCTAAGCCCACATCAGCTTTTTTCTTCGTGAGTTCGCCAGTGGCAACGACTTTTTCGTACCCTCGATGCGCTTTGTGTACCTTTGCATCAGACTCCTCAATCTGACCTAGCGATTTGTAGGCTTTTTTGGCGTGACGAGCGTTTTGGGTTTTTTCTTTTGCCAACTTCTTCATCGCGTCCGCCTCTTCCTCTGTGAAGTAGCGCGGAGCATCCACTACGGGCGTGGTGCGGATACTGGTAAAGTTGCCGGGGTTGAGCGGTGTGATAACGCTAGCATCTGTTGGAGCGCTCAGCTTCTCATTCTTGCTGCTGATGGCGTCGCTAACTTCGCCACCGAATAGTCGGGTCATTGTTCCCATTATTTTGTTGCTCCAATTTGAATGTTGATTTTGATGGGAGGGAATAAATTCAGGGGGTTAATTTGACGCCAGAGACTCATAGCCAGCACGAACACGCCCGCTGATGCGAGTAGTAGCGCAACCAGTTGTCCAAAATCCACCCAGTCTAAGAAGCTGGAATCATGACGGGGAAAGCACACGGGAAAGGAACCATCATTAGTCCAGCCCAAGGTGTCTACACTGTCTACAGTTTTGTCTACAATGTCTAGCGTGTTGTCTAGTGTGATGTCTAGCATTGTGTCAAGCGATTCACCCTCGACGAGGTAGAGTTTGAGCAGTGTTTCCCAAGTAGCAGTTTTTGAAAGCTTGCCGAACTGTCTGGCATCTTCATTGGTAAAACCGCGCTCAAATGCGATCGCTTTTAATCGGTCAATCCGTCGGTAGCTGGTAAGAGGTTTACTCATGACAAAACCCCACCAACTCCGTTAAGAGTTGCGATCGCCCAGAAATGCGATCGGCTGAAACTGGCATAATTGTTAGGCTCCAAACGTACTAACTCTACGGTTTGGGGAAGTTCGTGGTTAGTTCAGTGGTGGTACACTGAGCTACCGCGCATCAATCTTCCTTAATTACTTACGATCGCAGCTTCGTAGAGAAAATACAACCCTGCAATTGTAAAGTTTTGTGCGAGTAATACCCCTTTTTAGGGGGCGTGATTCCTAATTCCCTTTTGGGGTTTACCCTTCAATCATCTCCAAAATTGCCTCAATGTC
>NZ_JAUBOY010000092.1:0-11006 GCF_036700465.1 Microcoleus sp. T3_A4
TGCTTTCATTAGGTTTGATTACACAATGATATTTCATTATTATTGATTGTACCTCATAACAGCGGGAACCGCTGTAAAAGAGCAGCGCAGAAGCTGAGCAGATTAATGCCATTAGAATAAACTAGGCGATCGCCCAACAGCGACAATTGCCTCGGTAAAAACCCGTCCCGCGCCAAAAAATAACAAAGTCGCGGAAAATCCGCATAACTCGTATTCGCCGCCAACAGCAAAATCAACAGAGTAGCTGCCTGCAAATAGTAATAAAATATACCGACACCAAAAATCTGTTTTCCCAACACAGAAAGGAGCGTTTCATGTTCTGTAGGAATCACCTGATAAATATGAGCCAAGTAACTAATTCCCAAAAACATTGCTCCCAGAATTCCCCCCATATAGCTCAAAGTCAGGCGCGCATTTTTCCATTCAGGAGGCTTAAAAGCCAACACGCCGTCTGATATGGCTTCAACTCCAGTCAGGGCTGTACAGCCCGCCGCAAAAGCCCGCGCCAGCAGAAATAATCCCAAAGGTTCCTTAGCTGGAATATTTTGTAATGTCGGCATAACATTACCTGTTGCCTGTTGGAATAAACCGCAGCCAATCAAAACAAAAATGCCAACGAGAAACGCATAGGTGGGAACCATAAATATATTTCCCGATTCCCGCAATCCCCTGAGATTGGCAAACATGATTAGGACAATAAAAACTAAGCACAGTTCAACTGTGTAGGGGTGCAGCGAGGGAACTGCTGAAGTCAAGGCCGCCACCCCAGCCGAAATACTGACAGTTACAGTTAAAATGTAATCAATCATCAGCGAAGCTGCGGCAATCAAACCAGGATAAATACCTAAATTTTCTCGCGCCACAATGTAAGCGCCACCGCCGTTGGGGTACGCTTTAATTGTCTGTCTGTAAGACAGCGCCACGATCGCCAACAGTAAAATAATAATTCCAGAAATAGGCAGCGATAAACTCAAACTGCTACTCCCCGCTAGTAACAGTACCAGCAGAGTTTCTTGAGTAGCGTAGGCAACAGACGACAGGGCATCGGAAGCCAGAACCGCTAGTCCTGTAGCGTTGCTCAGGCGTTCATGAATAGATGCGCTAGTGGGGAGAGATTCACCCAATAAAAATCGCTTGAGTCGAGAATAAGTGTACATTGAAACTCAATATATAGCCGTCCACAAATCATAATCGAGACGGGCCCAGTTTTAAGTAATTTTTGGCTCACAATTTGTAATTCTGTCTCGCTTGTTGAGTCAGCTTCAGCTTGTGTTCGAGAGCTTGCCAATTTTCCGCTTCGATATCGCTGATGAACTCGTCGAGACTGTCGCGGTAAATAGAGAGCGATCGCAACAATTCCTCTCGATTGTACTTTGCCACCATCACTCCCAGCTCGGGATTGCCGCCCCCAACGCGGCTCGTATCCCGAAAACCCGAACTCGCCAAATGTTGGGCTAAATTAACAATATCCCGATCGCCCTCTCGATCGCAGGCAGCAACCAGCGTCGCGCTCGCCATTAGCGGCAAATGAGAAATCCAAGCCACAGCTCGATCGTGCTCGATCGGTTCACATCGGTAAACTTTAGCACCCAGCAACCGCGCAATTTCCTCAACCTTATCCACCGCAAACGTCGGCGTCTGGGCAGTCGGCGTCACCACATAAGGCCGGCCCACAAACAAATCCTTTACCGCCGCCTCAATCCCGCTTTCAGCAGTCCCCGCCATCGGGTGTCCCCCCACAAAATTCGGCCACAGAGGAGACACAGCCTGCACTATGGGTGTTTTTACGGAACCGACATCGGTTACAATAGTATCAGGGGAAAGATAGGGCACCAACTCTCGGACGATCGGCTCGATCAACCCCAGTGGCGTGCAAATAAAAACCACATCGGCTGCTGCCATCAGAGACAGGTTTATGCTGGCTTCATTGACAACACCGCGAGCTTGCGCCCGATCGCAAGTCTGCTGCCGACTCGAAACCCCAAAAACATTAAACCCGCGCGATCGCAAATCCAGCCCGATCGAGCCGCCAATTAAACCTAGTCCTACAATACCGATATTCATAGCAATAAAATGGGGATATTTGATACGGTGCCGCCCCCATGACAGTCGAGGAACTCCTAAAAAAATATGCCGCCGGAGAAAGAAACTTTGCCGGAATCAACCTGACTGAGGCCAACCTCAGCGGCGTCAACTTGAGCGGAGCCAACCTCAAGGGTGCGAATCTGAGTGTAGCAAACCTAAGCGGAGCAAACCTCAGCAAAACCAACCTCACAGGTGCCAAACTCAACATCGCCAGACTCAGTGGCGCCCATCTAGGTGGCGCCGACCTCACCGACGCCGACCTCAACGTCGCTTATCTAGTGCGAGTTGACCTCAAAAAAGCCATACTCATAGGAGCCAAACTGATCAGAGCCGAGCTGATTCGAGCCGAACTCAGCGGCGCAAACCTCAGCGGCGCAAACCTCAGCGGCGCCACCCTCACCGAAGCCACCCTTCGAGGAGCCAACCTAGCTCAAGCCAACCTTCGAGGCGCTCACCTCAGCGGCGCGTGCTTGACAGAAGCCAACCTCGAACAAGCCAACCTGCAAGGAGCCGACCTCAGCCGAGCCGACCTCAGCGGCGCCGACTTGCGAGGCACAGAACTGAGACAAGCCAACCTCACTCAAGCCGTACTCAGCGGCGCCGACCTCAGCGGCGTCAATTTGCGCTGGGCCATTCTCAGCGGCTGCAATCTCCGCTGGGCCGACCTCAGCGAAGCCAAATTGAGCGGTGCCGACCTCAGCCGAGCCGACCTCTGCCACGCCAACTTGCTGAATGCCAGCTTAGTTCACGCCGACCTGACAAATGCCTATCTGATCCGCGCCGACTGGATTGGAGCCGACTTAACCGGAGCCACCTTAACCGGAGCAAAACTTCACGCAGTTTCGCGGCTGGGCATCAAAACCGAAGGCATGACCTGCAAGTGGGTTGATCTTAGCCCCAACGGCGACCACAGCCAAATTTACTGGTTGAACTCGGGAGGAACCCACGAATTTTTTCATGAAACCTTGCCCACAGTTCGGATTGTAATTGACTCGCCCTTAGACCAAGGCGCTCATTTTGCACTAGCTGCAACTTATTACCAAATTGCCCAACAATACCCGAGTTTAAGTCAGCCTCCCACGATCGAAGTCAGCTCCAGGCGCACAGTACTCGCATTTAAAATGGACAGCGACGATAAATTATTTGCCACCGCTTACGTTGCCATCATTCCTTTTAACGACGCTGCCATAACTCAAAAAAACCTAATAGCTTTGATGAAAATGATTCAATCCCACGATGCAGGTAAACTTAACGTCAAAGAATCTAAACACGTCCAGTTATGCAGCAAAGCTCTCAACCAAGCTATCAGCAAAGTAGACCAAATCAAAATTTCCAGTTCTTTTCCAAAAATCGGTGAAAGCATCAATTTCTTTCAAATTCCAACACAGATGAGCTTAATTAATTCCCGCGATCAAAGACTCAGCGTATATCACCACCCAGGCTTCGGCAAGCGCCTGATTAAAAAATACGAGCAAAGTAACTCACCATCGGGTAAGTTAGCTGAAAGCACAAAATTGGCTCAAGCTAATATCACTAGCATTTTGGATTTTATAAAAGGCTTCCACAATATAGATGTCTAGGCATATTGCATCAAGTTACAAAAAATGCTTATTCTAGTTTAAAGGTTGTGACAATAAAGCTTTGTTCTAGCTAAGACATCAGGGAAATTGAAAAGCATGGATGCCGAAGAACTCATCACCAAATATGCAGCAGGAGAAAGAGATTTTACTGCCATCCTCCTTTGCGAGGCAAATCTCAGCAGGATCGATCTCAGTGGGGCTAATTTCAGTGAGGCAATCTTGAGCCTCACCAACATGAGCGGCACCAATTTGTCAAACGCCAACATGAGAAAAGCCAAACTTAATGTTGCCAGACTCAGCGGTGCTAATCTCCACAAAGCCAACCTCAGCGGCGCTATCCTCAACGTGGCCAACTTGATTAGAGCCGACCTCAGCGAAGCCCAACTCGTTGAAGCTACACTGATCAGATCCGAACTGATTCGAGCAAACCTCAGCAGTGCTAACTTGACCGGTGCAAATCTCAGCGAAGCAGATTTGAGAGAAGCAACCCTCAGAGAAGCCAATCTAGAGCAAGCCGACCTCAGCGGGGCTCACCTGAGAGGCGCTTTTCTAACAGCGGCCAACTTGGAACGGGCCAACTTGCACAGAGCCGACCTCAGCAGAGCAGACTTGCGAGGAGTCAACCTCTGCAATGCCGAACTCAGACAAGCTAATCTGTCTCAGGCAAACCTTAGCGGCGCTGACTTGCGAGGCGCTAATCTCCGGTGGGCTGACCTCAGCGGGGCGAACCTGACCGGCGCTGACCTCGATGAAGCGAGATTGAGCGGGGCAAACTTGTACGGAGCAAATTTAAGCAATGTCAATCTGTTGAACGCTACTTTGGTACACGCGGATTTGACCCAAGCTAATTTGATTCACGCTGATTGGGTGGGCGCAGATTTGACGGGGGCGGCCCTGACGGGGGCAAAAATTTACGCGGTTTCTAGGTTTGATGTGAAAGCAGATGACATTACCTGCGATTGGGTTGACCTCAGTCCTAACGGCGATCGCAGCCACATTCAGCGCTTTACCCCTGAAGAATCTCAAAGGTTTTTCAATGCTACACCGCCGACAGTTCAAATTATTGTCGATCGACCCCTCGACCCGGATGCTAACTTTGTCCTTGCAGCTACCTACCGCCAAATTGCCCGTCAATACCCTGCTTTGAATCATCCTCCCAGTATCGAAGTTAATTCCAGACGCACAATCATATCATTTAAAATAGAGCAGGACGAGCAACTATTTCCCACAGCTTTCGTTGCGATTGTTCCCTTTAGTGATGCAGCATTTACTCAGAAAAATTTGATTACTTTGATCAAGATGATTCAACCCCAAAGTGGTAATAACCTGGGCGTCAGAGTTTCAAATATGGTAGTGCAATTAAACGTAGCCCTGACCAAAACAATGAGAAAAATAGGGGAAATGAAAATTCAGCCGATTCGCCTCGATCGCGAACCGATGTCAAGTTTTTTCCAATCGCCTACCCAAACTGTACTGGCTAACTCCAGCGCCGAAACTTTGATGATTCACTATCACCCAGATTTTGGCAGAAACTTGACAAATTTACCGGGAGTCAACAAAACCTCTATCAGTCCTGCAATTAAAGCCCAAAGATTTACCACGCCGCCCCTAAATACGGTCATTGAGTTTGTCAAAAGCTTTTATCAGCTCGGTGAGTAAGTATTATAAATTAATTTGATATTATTTCTATTTATGCCATATAAAAGTTAGCCGATTGCCATCTCATTCAGGTAAACAAATGGAAGCTGAAGAACTGCTCAAACGATTTGCAATCGTCAAAAGATACACTGAAGGCGACAGAGATTTCACAGGAATCAACCTGAATGAAGCTAATCTCAGCCGCATCAACCTCAGCCAATCAATTTTAAGGCGGGCTAGCTTATTTGTCACCAACCTCAGCGGTGCTAACTTGAGCGAAGCTAACTTGAGCGAAGCTAACCTGAATGTGGCTAGACTCAGCAGTACCAACCTGTCGCGGGCAATCTTAAACGGGGCTACTCTCAACGTAGCAAACTTAGTGAGAGCCGATTTAAGTGCAGCTCAATTAATCAGAGCATCCCTAATTAGAAGCGAATTAGTCCGCTGCGAACTCAGCAAAACTAACTTCAGCGGCGCTAACCTGACTGAAGCAGATTTAAGAGAGGTAAAACTGACGGAAGCTAACCTGTCCGGTGCTAACCTGTCCGGTGCAAATCTCAGGGGTGCTTCGGCTGCTTCAGCTAACTTTCAAGAAGCTAACTTGCACGGCGCGGATTTGACGAAAGCAGAACTTAGCGGCGTCAACTTGAGCAATGCCGATATGAGACAAGCTTCTTTGCAACAGGTGAATCTCAGCGGTGCCCATTTGAGCGGAGCCAACCTTAAATGGGCTGATTTGACGGGAGCTAACCTCAACGGTGCGGATCTAAGCGATGCTAAATTCAGCGGAGCTAACCTCAACGGAGCCGATTTAAGAAATACTAATTTAGCAAATGCTAGTTTCGTTCACGCTGATTTGACAGAAACAAATTTGATTAATGCCGATTGGGTGGGCGCTGATTTGAGAGGAGCAACTTTAACAGGAGCAAAACTGTATTTGGTTCCTCGGTGTGGTATCATTGCAGATGATATTACTTGCCAGTGGGTTGACCTCAGCCCCGCAGGCGATCGCACTCTGATTCAACAATTTAATTCGCCGTCAGAATCGATAAAATTTTTAAATCACACGCCTGGGTTAGTGCAAATTGTGGTTGATGCACTTTTAGACTACTCAGCAAACAGCACTTTAGCAACAGTTTACAGCGAAATAGCTCGGCATTACCGGGCCATGAATTTTCCTCCTAATATTGAAGTCGGCTACCGCCGCACAACTCTAACTTTTAGATTTGAGAGCGATGAGCATTTATTGCCAGCAGCTTTTTTAGCGATTCTTCCTTTTAAGGATGCTGTACAAACTCAGAGAAATATTATGGATATTGGTAAAAATATTGAAACTCAAAATTTAGATGAGAAACGAATAGTGCAGTTGCGTAAAGCATTGACTAAAGCTACAAATCAGTTAAATGAGTTGATAAAATTGCTCTCTAATATATCACGGCTTAGTCAACCAACAAAGTTTTTTGATTCACCTACCCAAACTATTTTAATTAGTTCGGGACAGGAGAGTTTGATGGTGAATTCTCACGGGAATTTTGGGAAGGGAGGTGCAAGTCATCAGCCGAGTAAATTCTGTTTGCCTCTCGGTCAAAAATTAGTTGATTTTCTGGCCAGTTTTGATTATCTTGAGTGAGAAATGTCAATTTTAAAACCCATTGATTGAGGTAGAAGTCCACAACTCATTGCTCCGCTTCCTGCGATCGAACTCCGAGCCGCACTGGCCACACCATTTAACGATGGCGCGGCTCGTGGCGCGGGCTTTGCGCTTGGGGCGCAGCGCTCTGATCCAAACGGGGCTTCCTGCTGGAGCTTACCGACAGCGGTATCGAGTCAGCTATTTGATGCCGATTTTGATGTGGCCGGAGCCTGTGATTTTAGTGGCGCCGACACCGCTGATTGAGCATTTGAGAGCAGTGGAAATTCCGCGTTTGCAAGAGTGGCTGCAAACAGAGGGGTCGATCGAGACTTATTCCGATCGTGCCACTGGACGAGGCTTGATGCTAGCAGATCCCGAGTCTTGGCTGGCGGCTCGCTTGGCGGGGAATTCGGAACTGCACAGGAATATTCCGACAATTATCGACGGTGTGGATGACTTGGAAGTTTGGACGCGCCAGCAATTGACGGCGGGTTTGCAACCGGCTGACTGGAACGATTTAATGCAATCTCAGCCTTTGGAAGCCGATGCCATCCTCCAAGGGCGGGTACTGCTAACGCGGGCTTTCTTTCAGCATCCGGCGAAACCAGAGGAGTGCTATTTGCTGGAAACGGCAGAGCAAAATATTTTGCAGGGGCTGTTTGAAAAAATCCAGCCAAACCCCCTAATTCCGGCTGCTTGGAGCAATTTTTGGCAGCGGTGGGAAACAAACGGAAAACTGCGGTGGGCGGAAATTCATCGGGAGGCTGGGTCATTTTCTCTGTACTGCGCGCCGGTGCAGGTGGCTGAGGTTTTGAGCCAAATTTGGGAGGATCAGCCGGTGGTGTTGATTGGTGGAGCGGTGGATGTGGAACCGAAGGCTCCGATTTTCCGGGAAATGTTGGGACTGCCAGAATTGACGAGCGTTAAGTTTTCGCCCGATCGACAAAGCGAATTAATTCAACTGTACATTCCCAACTGGCTGCCGCTGCCAAATACGCCGGAATTTCAGGGTGTTTTAATTGAAGAAATTCGGACTTTGCTGTTGATGAGCGCGTCGGTGGCGGGTTTAACGGTGCTGATTGTTGGTGATGTACCGCTGAAGGCTCGGCTGGCGGCGATTTTGGCTTCTGAGTTCGGTTCTAGGGTGCAGGTAGAAAAAACAGATGTGGGCGAGAATGCGATTTTGGTGACTGGGTGGGAGTTTTGGCGGGAACATCAGGGGGAATTGAGAGCGCCTCATTTGCTGGCGATTGCAACTTTGCCGCTACCTTCTTTGGAGAATCCTTTGGTGACGGCGCGTGTGGCTTATTATAAGGAACGGCGCAAGGATTGGTTTCGGTTGTATTTGCTGCCGGCGGCGCTGAATGAGTTGCAGCGGGCGATCGCGCCGGTGCGAGAACGTCAAGGGGTGGTGGCGATTTTCGACAGCAGGGTGATTCACCGCAGTTACGGACAGCAGGTTTTAGCGGCTTTGAGTCCTTTTGCGAGGATTGATTATTTGGATACGACTTGGCTGACGCAGGCTTGAGATGACGTGTTGGCGTATAATTTGGTTAGGTATCCAGTTGAAATCTAATTTAGTAGACAAAGATTATGGGTGAAGCTAAGCGTCGCAAAGAGTCGATCGGCGACGAATACGGTAAAGAAGAACGCATCGTTCCCTGGCTGCCAATCACGAAAACCCAAAGCGAAGATTTTGTGAAGTGGACAAGTCGCGGAAGCTGGATGGGGATTAGTCTTTTGGTGGCTTGGTGGATTGTAGTGCGGTTTGTCGGCCCGTCGGCGGGTTGGTGGCAGGTTAACTGATGCCAGACTCGACAAATGCCTGTATTCTTGGCATTGTGTCGAGTTTAACTCGGAAACAAGCGGCTGAATTTTTCGGAAAAATTTAGTTGCGAAGTTCGACTTAGTATGGTATATTAATTATCTGCGGGCAATTAGCACAGTGGTAGCGCACTTCCTTCACACGGAAGGGGTCACTGGTTCAAATCCAGTATTGCCCATTCAAAATTTTAAGGTGACTCATTTAGGCGATCGCAGGAATAGAGGTAACTTTACGATGCAAATAATTCTGAACTCAGAACAAGAAAAGTTATTGCAACAACAGTTAGAGACAGGGAAATATACAACCCCGGATCAGGTAATTACTGATGCTTTAAAAGCTTTGTCAGAAAAACAGCATCTTAATCAACCTCGGCAAGTAGTAACGATTCTTTCAGGAAAACCTGCACAAGATTTACTTGCAGAAAAAATTAAAATCAGCCGAGAACTTAAGAATAATTATCAGCCCGATCCGCACAGACAAGCTTTAGCTGAAACTTTTAGCAACTTATGTGAAGAAACCCAGGCTTTACACGCGGAGCATCCTTTAACTGATGAAGAAATTGCCGAAGAAATTGCAGCTTATCGGAGAGGAGAATGAGAGTTGTTATAGATACTAATATTTTAGTATCTGCGGCGATTGCTGGAAGAAAACCAGCATCTGTTATTACCTGGGTTATCAATCAACCTGATTATGAATGGATAGTGTCAGAAGAAATTTTAGGAGAGTATCAGGAGGTATTAAGTAGACGAAAACTAAAATTAACAGATGATCAGAAAGAAAGATGGTTGAATTTGATTCAAGGTTCCACCCAACTCATTGATGTCTCTATAGAAATTGATTTTCCTAGAGATCAAAAAGATGCTAAGTTTATTGCTTGTGCACTCTCTGCTAATGCTGATTTTTTAATTACAGGCGATCGCGATTTTACTGAAGTTCAGAGTTTAGAAAATACGTTAATTATTTCTGTTTCTATGTTTGCAGAATTGATTATGAATTAGACACTGTTCAAGAAGGCCAAAATTGCCATAGCTTGCCGGCAGGGGCCCGATCGCCCAAAGCACCACTTTATACTACACCTATGCTACACTAACATTGTAGCTCGTGCCCCCGCAGGAGGTTTCCTCATGGCAAATGCCAATATTCCTCAAAATTTCAACTTAATCCTACCCGCAGGAACCCAAATTGTCACCCGAATCGAGGTCAAAAACCCCGCCAGTGACCAATCTTGGAAACCGGGATTAGTAGGCGTCATCGTTCAATCGCCTACAGACAATTCCCACGCATATTTAGTCAAACTCCCAGACGGAACAGAAGTTAGTCTGCGGCGACACGAACTCAGTATCCGCAAGCAGTTTCAGAGCGAAGGATTGCAGTCAGGAGGAGATTTTCTGGCAGAATACAACCTCTATGATTCTGTAATTTACCGCTGCATTCTTGGTTCGAGAGCCTACGGTCTTGATAACGAGCAATCCGATACAGACAGACGCGGGATTTACCTGCCGCCCGCAATCCTTCATTGGTCGCTTTACGGCATTCCAGAACAATTGGAAAACAAGGAAAATCAGGAATGCTATTGGGAACTGCAAAAGTTTCTAGTTTTGGCACTAAAAGCTAATCCAAATGTGCTAGAATGTTTGTACACGCCTTTAGTAGAAACTGTTTCTCCTGTAGCACAAGAATTGCTCGAAATTAGGGAAATATTTCTTTCTCAATTGGTTTATCAAACTTACAATAGCTACGTTTTGTCTCAATTTAAAAAAATGGAGCAAGACCTCCGCAATACCGGGGAAATTCGTTGGAAGCACGCGATGCACTTAATTCGCTTGTTGCTGTCAGGAATTACTGTCCTCAAGGAGGGGTTTGTGCCTGTTCGCGTGCAGGATTATCGATCGCAACTTTTATCTATCCGCAACCAAGAAATATCCTGGGATGAGGTGAATCGCTGGCGGTTGAGTTTGCACGGTGAGTTCGATCGCGCTTTTGCTGCAAGTAAGTTGCCAGAACGTCCTAATTACGAGAAAGCGAATCTGTTTTTGATTGAAGCGCGTAAAGGTGCGATCGGCTAAAAGGGCGGGTTGACGAGATAATTAATGTGAGACATATATGGTTGGTAAAACCCGCCCATACAGGTATTTGCGATTATTTAACCGGAATTGAAATTAGCATTGATCAATACTCCGGACAGTTTTTAAGCAGCCAGAGTACCATAAGACAAGACTGAAGGAAGGTTAGGGTGATTTAAAAT
>NZ_JAUBOY010000025.1:0-38122 GCF_036700465.1 Microcoleus sp. T3_A4
ATTTTGCACTTTACCCTCGCTCTCGCGAGCGCATAACCCAGGCTACGTCAAGTGCCATCGATATATTCAGCAAGCCCTAATTAGACAATGTGGTGAGAGGCAGTAGATTTCCAACATCCGCCGTGCGTTAGAAACCAATCGTTTTTGTCTCTACTCCCCAAAGATTGGCTCTATTACCTCTAACCCATCATTAGAGCGGTATGATTTTTTTTAAGAATGCTAGAGAAAAACGGAGAAAGCGTTGCTCCCCATTAGTTTATTCTCAGCGCCGAGCGTTATGGCTTGATAACCAAGAGCTATTGTTGCTGGGTAAGCGAAACTTTTTGATTAAATTATCATAATTTATCTGGGCTAAAAGTTTTTAGTAAACACTTGTCTACAATCAATATTTTGGGCGCTAGCAGTCGAGTTTTATTTAATTCTTCTTGTTCCATTTTATCCCGTTTTCGATGTTGAGGTCGCGGTTTCTAGTGTGAGTTACCGCACTTTTTTAGGTATTCCCATCCTCCGAGTTTTGCGACTTGTTCTCTCCCGGTTTTTTGGCCGATCGCACCCTGTTCCTTCAGAATTACCACGGCGAACCGATCATGGTAAAAGCAGCCCAATAATAAGGATGCGACAAATTTCGATCGCCCCTGGCGGCCAACTCCGACGGCAAAGGCAGAGCTTGATTGTTGCCCGATCGTACCAAATAACCATCTTGCAACCGCACTTCACCCCGCAACATCGCCAACTGCGCTTGCCGCAAAGCCTCCGCCTTAATCGGCGCTGTACGCAACTGCTGGTAAAACTCAGTCATCAGCCCCAAAGTACCGACATCGCTGACATACCACAAACTCGCCAAAGCCGATTTTACCCCCGCGTGCACCGCTAACCCCGCAAACCCCAACTCAGCTTGTTCGTCTCCCACCGCCGTAGTACACGCACTCAAAACCAACAACTCCACCTGCGGGTTAGATAACTTCAACTGATCCAACTGATTCAACCGCAACTTAGTATCCCAAAACTGAATGTAAGAATTTTGGGCACCCCCAGGTTGAAAATCGCCGTGAGTAGCTAAATGAATAATTTTGTATTGCGATTGATTGCGCTTCTGCTTCAAATTTGCCAAAGTAAAAGCTTCATTGAGAAAAGACGAACCTGGCCAAATCTTGCCCACAATTGTCGATATTTCCAACGGCACCGCAGGCAAAGGATTTTGATCGTATTTAGCGGGAAAATTCGACGCACCCATCGCTAACACTTCAGAACCCTTAACATCGGCATAGCGAGTATCAGTTAAACTCAAACTCGGAATCAGCCCCAAACTGTACTTTTCTACCAAAAACTGCTTGCCGTCGTAAAGAGCAGCCAAAGGCAAAGTTCGCAAACCGACATCCATAGAAAACACCAAAGTGTCAATCTTGTTAGCCTCCAATTCCGGTTGCAGCGGTGCAATTAACCACTGGTAAAGTTCCTCGGCAGGTTGCTTGTAGTCAGCAGCATTCAATCTCCTGGGAGTTCTGATAGCATTAGTGAATTCTTTAGCAACTTGCAAAACTGTCTCGCGGCTTGCAGGCACACTTTTAAAAACATTTTTGCCGTCTGGCAATAACAACACAAGTTCTAAATGTTTCTCTTTTGCCCATACGTAAAGGATGGCGGGTTTAACCCCAGTCAACTGATTGACGCTGTTGAGAGTATCTCGAATACTTTTCTGCGTAACTGACTTTTCAGTGACAGTGCCCCCAAAGTAACGTTCAAATTCCCGGCCTTGAGTTCTATCCCTTTGCTGCACTGCGTCGATCGGATTTATTTGCGCGATCGAGTTCGATCGAGAAATCTCAGGAACCCTCAGATTCCCCATACTTTCTGCTGTCACCGCACTCGCCGGCTTCTGTGGAGTTGTTGCCACGCTGGCGTTTTCTGTCGCCACAGGCGTACCCAAATTGCCTTTTAACACCGACGGCGACAGTAGTACCGGGCCCGCAGCAGTCTGGTTAGACTGAGCCTCAACAGGCGCAGCAGCAGGTTCTGGCGAGACATTTGTGGTACTGATCTTTGCCGCAGACGCTGTGGGGCCGAGAATCACCTGAGTCACAATTTGTTGAGAGTTGTCTGTAGTTTGCAGTTCCACGCTGGTAGTTGGTGCCGGACTCGGCACGATCGCCAGTGGCCCGATCGCAGTTGAGGAGGTGGCAGTGTTCGACTTCGAGTTTCCAGTCCCAACAGTCGCCACCGTGCAGGTTCCAGACGAGCAAGTGCTTTGCAGCAACGTCTGTGAACCCGATTGAGCCAGCCCGTCTGTAGAAATGCTGACCTCGGCGCGCTCAGCATTAGTTCCTGTTCCCGGAGTCCGAAACGCTCCCCCAGCCTCGATTGCCACATCGCCACCCGTATTGCCACGAGCTTTGATCGAAACAACTTCAACATCTTTCTGCCCGATAATTTGGCTCGAACCTGCACTTCCCGATTGCGAACTCGAGTTGATCACCCCTGTAACGATCCGGCCCGGCGCCGCAATCGAAATATCTCCCCCGCTTCTGGCACCAAAAGCATCGATGTTGTCGGTTTCTACCGCACCGGCGCTGCGAATATTGATAGGGCCCGCCACCCCGGAAGTTGAGCGAGATGAAACCGTACCAGCAGTCAACTTGCCTTGGGTGCTAGTGATGTTAATCCCCGCAATCGAGGTAACGTCTCCGACGGCTACAGTACCGCCCATCAGAGAGATCGTGGCGTTATCAGTGCCGACGATCGCACCCGTTCCCACGATCGCGCCTGCGCCATTGGGCGATCGGATCGTCGTCGGATCTTGAAATGTCAACGCCAGTGGCGTTGAATTTGGCGTTGAATCTGGCGTTGGAGAACCAATCGAGATCGCACCGCTACCGTCAGCGCGCCCGATCGTGATCGAAGCAAACCCATTCCGAAAAGTGTTCAATTCAGCAGCAGTCAAGTTCAGAGCTTCTGTATCGCCAGAACCTTGAATTATAATATTTTGACTAGGATCAGCCGGTTGCAGCACCAGATTGCCGTTGCTGATGAGCGAATTTTTGTCACCTATCAAGTCAATTTCGTTGCCCGTCAGGGTAATATCTCCCCCTGTTTGGGCGCCACCAGCTTCGATCGCCCCGGCAGTAACTCCATTGCGCCCCGTCAGCGTCACCTTCCCCGCGCGATCGCCCCTTGTGTCGATCGCCCCTGCTGTCACCGTGCCCTGTGCGGTAACACTAACATCTCCCGCCGAATTGCGTATATCTTGGGAAGAATTGACAGAAGTGTTGATGGTGCGGGCAGTTCCAGTAAGTAGCTGACCGGTTGTGACATTGCCTGCGGTGCTGACGATGCGAATTTCCTGATTGTTGGTAGTGATATTTCCGGTTCTGATATTGCCGTCAGCTTTGAGAGTAATTGAGGCATTGTCGGCCGCTGTCAAAGAATTTGTGGTAGTGATTGTTCCCAAACCCGCTGGCGATTGAATAATTAGCGGATCATAAAATGTGAAATCGTTGGCAATCAGAATTGAACCGATACCGTTGCTGCGGCCGATCGTAATTCCAGCAAACCCATTTTCCAAACTTCCGAGGTCGCTTGCCGTCAGATTCAAATAAATATTAGTACCGACATCTCCAGAACCGCCGATCGCAATATTTTGACCGGGACTCCAAGGTTGCAGTACCAAAAAGCCAGTACCGCTGACTGAATTTTTGTCGCCTTTAAAATTAATTTCATCACCCGTCAAAGTAATGTTTCCCGAACCACCAGCGACGACGCTCACTCCCAGAACATTCCGAGCCGTCACAGTTACATTTCCCGTCGCTTTGGAGCCGCTGGCATCAATTTTTTGGGCCGTTACGTTCAGGCCTTCAAGCAAAATATTCCCGCTGCTGCCGGTGCTGGGATTGGATGAATAAATATTGTTTGCAACGGTTGTGCCCGGACTAATCAAACTAATATTTCCGCCGTTACTCGACAAATTGCCTGCCGTAATTTGACTTCCCGAAATGGCGATCGCACCGCCAGCCGTGCTAATTGTATCTCCAGAATTCATCGAAAAAACACCCGCACCACTGCGATCGGCATCTGCTCTCAATGTTACCGAACCAGTAGTTGCTTGAAAGCTCAACTGATTGTCCGCCAAATCAGCAATTGTAATATCATTGAGCGCTTCGAGAACCACATTTGCCGTCCCCGACATACTTTCCAAAGCTGTAGCCGAAATTGTCAGCGAAGGCTCAGAATTGTTTTCCTGTCCTGGTACCGTTCCTGTTGACAAAATATTATTGTTGGCAATTATTGCCGCATCGCCCGCAGCTTCTGGGGAATCTGTAATTAAAATATTTTCGGGATCTAACAGCAAAGTGCCCAAACCGTTTGTCCCAGAGGTATCAACAGTACCGTTAAAAATCAATCTTTGCTTGCCCGAAACTTCCACAAACCCGCCAACACCTGCGGTTGCCGTTGCAGAAACGCCATTTGCGCTAATGCTGCCCAAAAATGCTGTTGTGTTGTCAGCCCAGACAAAAACTCTGCCGCCGTTGCCTGATTCAGTTGCGTTGGCGGCGATCGAACTTTTGCCATCCACGTAAGTCATCCTGGCATTCGGCACAGTTCCCTCGCCTCGGTAATCTCCCCCGATCCGCACCGTTCCGCCGCCGTCTGGCCCCGAAGCCTCAATCTTCGCTCCCAACAGCCCTACCTTGTCACCCAACACGTTGACGCTTCCTCCCGCGCCCCCCCTGGCAGACACGTCCGCAGCACCAGCTACCAGCGCAGTTCCAGCACCTGCAGGCACTGTTTGGCCGCCTGTGAGTACGACTTCACCTTGAGCGTTCGTAGTTATACCCGTAGCGTTAGCCACGCCTGGGCCCGAAAGCAGCCGAGGTAAAGTCAGCGGAGAGAAGGGAACACCTTCGGAACCCGACACTCCTGCAGCCGGAGAAACTTCTAAACTCAGCAAAAGTCCGTTTTGACTGAACCGCACCAGATTTTCGCCCGGAACAGCCGCCACAGTAATTTGACCGCCTGGGGCTGAAAGTTTCCCTGTACTGATGACCGTACCGCCCAGCAAAGTCAAATTTTGCCCCGTGCCGACAGCCAAGTTACCGGCATTGACAATACTTCCCGGCTGTGCACCAAAAACAAAAGCATTCGGCGTTCCGACTAGGGCGGCGTAGTCGTTCGCCCCTGTACTGTTGAACCAACGGTCGTCAAAACCGATACCGCTAGCGGTGGTAGCCAAAAAAGACCCGGACACATCGAGTCTGGCATTTGTTCCGAAGATAATGCCTGCGGGATTCATCAGCAACAAATTAGAATTGCCGCCACTAACTTGAATTAAACCGTTAATTAAGGAAGCATCCCCGCCGACAACACGGCCGAGGATATTTTTAACGCTTGGGTTGGAGATGAAATTGGCAGTTTCGCCAGGATTCAGATTAAACCGAGTAAAACTGTGGAACAAATTTGCTCCGTCTCTGGAGGGAGTGCCGCCTTTAATGTCGTAGCGAGGAGGCGACCCTGTACCTGGGGCGGTGACAGCGGTTCCGGTGCCGTCTGGGGCTGGAGTAATAGATTGTGCCGCAGCAATTTGAGATTGGGGATAAATTGCCACGAGTACCCATCCGCTGCTGTTTTCTTTGAGGAAAACCAGGTTGGGTAAAAAATCTACTATCAAAAATCCAGCAAGGGGAATTGCTGCCAGAATCGACCGCACAGCACGTTGAGCATTCATAAGTTTGCCTCGGTCTAGACCTTAATTCGAGTTTAAAATTGAGATTTTAGGTAAAAAAGAGTCGATCGCACCCCAATGCTGACACTTCCTAACGCGAACTCTCGATCGCAAATCTTAAATATTAAGTCTAAATTTGATTGTGTCACCAACATAGCAAAGACTGACAGTAAGTGTCGAAACCCAGGAATTTTAAACAGAGAAAATTATGAGCGATCGAATTGTCCGTCTGATTGGTTTAACTGGGGGCATCGCCACCGGTAAAACCGCTATATCTAATTATCTGAGAGATGCCTGTGGATTTCCGATTTTAGATGCCGATATTTACGCCCGCGAAGCTGTGAACCTCGGTTCGCCAATACTTGACTCTATTGTAAAACGATACGGTGCCGGTATTTTGCTCCCGGATGGCAATTTAAATCGGCCAGAGTTGGGAAGTATTATTTTTTGTAACGCAGACGAGCGGCAGTGGTTGGAACAACAGATTCACCCTTACGTGCGCCGCCGATTAGTTGAGGAAACTCAAAGCTGCATTGCTGCATCGAGTTTGGTATCCCAAGGCACACAGGATTTAGGTACAAAGACTCAAGAAACCGGCTTTTTTCACCCTCATCAAAAGCTAGAACCGAGTATTGTTGAAAAAAAACCCGGTTTCTGGGCCCCGGCTGACACGTTGACTTTGGTTTTGGTAGTGCCGCTGCTGTTTGAAGCTAACATGACTGACTTGTGTACCGAAATTTGGGTAGTGTACTGTTCACCCGAAGTGCAGTTAGAACGACTAATGCAGCGAGATGGCTTAAGTTACGATCGAGCTAATGCCCGCATTAACGCCCAGTTGCCGCTGGCTCAAAAGTGTCAACAAGCTGATGTTATTTTGGACAACTCGTCAACGCTCGACTCGCTATTCCTGCAGGTAGATGTGCAAGTCAGTCGCGTTGAGATTTGAGATTTGAGATTGAATCCGCGATATCAGTTTTAAAACCAGTTTTTTTTACTCCCTGCGCGCCAGTTCGATTTGAGAGTTGAGATTTGAGATTGAATCCACGATTTTGTCAACGGGCTTTTTTCCCAACCGCTTTCGACTCCTCCTTCAAAGTGGCGCGTAAGCCCTCTTGTCACAAAGCAAGATCAAAAAAGATCAGAAAAAATCAGAAAAAATCAAAGGTTCACAATTTATTTAAAAATACAATAGCAACCATTTATGAAGTTAATGTGAAAATTAGGCCTTGCCCGCTTTAAGGAATCTCATTCAACAAGATATTTATATGTAACGTGCGGATGGAGCGCCTCGGTACTCTCTTGTTGTGTCTTTCATCCCAGGGTTGCCGCTTCACCTCAATAAATTATGAAGTTAATCATAAAAGTAGTAAAACTTTACAATTTGCGGTTTTTGTTTCCTTGTTGGAAGACTGTTTCAAGAGGATTCCAGGGGTCATACCATTTTAGATTTTAGATTTTAGATTTTAGATTGGGGAATGATTTATAACTACCAGGGTTGGCAAGACGGGCATATAAGAGTAGCATGATTTTTTTGAACATGGTCTTGAATTATGCTGGTTGCCCGTAAGTAGCAGATAACTAGAAATTATCCGCGAACAAGGGATCTAGATGATGGATTTCACCCGCTTTTAACCAAAACTCAAAAAAATTGCAGGTGTCCTCACTTACTAATTGATGATTTCGCCACAATTATTTTTTTTATCCTGATAGCAGAGTACAGACTGCGTATCAAGGAGGAGAAAATACAAACACCAAAATTTATGATGCGCGTTTACTCTTCCATCCTGATGTCAAGCCTGTTACTGAGTGGTACCGCAGTTAACGCTCAAAGCTTAGAAACTCGATCGACCTTTTTTGCTCAAGACAACTCTGCTCCCGAAATTTTAACCGCTCTACCTGACACTCAGAGCTTGTACGATAACGATAAAGATACGGCACCAGGACGAGGCGATGGGAGATAAAGCCGAAAAAAGCGATAATTGCAGCGAATTAGGGGGATAATGGGAGAATATAAAATTGGGATAAGAAGAGAAAAATTGAAGATTTCGATTTATTAATTCGGGACTTAGGTACTGTGTACCAAAAAACCGATTTTTCAGCGGTATTTGACGACTCAAGACATAATTTTTGGCTATTCCGGTTTTTTTGCCCAATATCGTCAAAATATCAGACACCACAAACGGGCGGGAAATGTTGCACTCAAAAAATAAAGAAAGGTAAAGCACGAGTAGGAATCTGGCGCTTTACCTTTTTTTTTAAACTTTTGCAGCTTTAATCTTCTTCCGCAGCTTCGCCACCAACAACGACATCGCGAATCCGCAAACTCGGGCCGCCGCAGCCGACGGGCAAACCGCTTTGTCCTGCTTTGCCGCAGCCGCCGGATTCATCCCAGTAGAAATCGTCGCCGATCGCCTCAATATCGGCTAGAGTGCTGAAAACATTACCCGAAAGAGTAACATCCCGCACCGGATTGTCTAGTTTTCCGTCGCGGATCATCCAAGCTTCGCCGGCACTGAAAGTAAACATTTCGCCGTTAGTCATGCCACCTTGCCAATTGCGCGCATAAACTCCTTCCTTGATACCAGAAAATAAGTCAGCAACTGGCGTGTCACCCCGTTCGATCCAAGTATTCGTCATGCGGACGATCGGCGGATAATGATAATTCAAACAGCGAGCATTGCCAGTAGGCGTTTCTCCCAACTTGCCCGCCGTTTCCCGCGAGTGCAGCCGCCCGACTAAAGCGCCGTCTTTAATTAACTGAGTAGTAGTCGCCGGAGTCCCTTCATCGTCGTAAAAATAGCTGCCCCGGTGTCCCTCTGGCGCTGCACCATCGAAAATTTGCAAGTTTTTGGGGCCGAACTGGCGGCCGAGGGTCATAATTTCCAAAATGTCGGGATTTTCGTAGGCCATGTCAGCTTCGGAAAGGTGTCCGAAGGCTTCGTGGACGAATAAGCCTGTCAAAATTGGGTCGATGACGACGGTGTAGGTGTTGCCTTGGACGGGGGGTAAGGCTAGGGAATCTACGGCTCTCTGGGCGGCGCTGCGAACTTGAACATCGAGATCGGTTAAATCTTCGTAAGCTTTCCGGGAACCCGTGGTTTCGCGGCCGGTTTGTACGGTTTCCCCGCTGCGGGCTGTGGCGGCAAAGCGCATTTCCATGTCTGCCCAACCTTGTTCGAGCATGGTGCCTTCGGAGGTGGCGAGGATGATGCGCTGGGTGCTGTCGCCGTAGCGCACGGAGATTGTGGCGATGCGGGGGTCAATGCTGCGGAGAATGGCCGCGTAGCGATCGCACAATTGCTTTTTGTCAATTAGGGGAACCAGACGGGGGTCTGTTCCTGTCAGCGGCAGCAAGCAAATGTCTTGTACTGGGGTGACTGGCGCCAGGATCGTTTCTTCTTCGCCGATCAGTTTTGCCGCGGCGATGGCTTCTTCGATTCTTTCGGCGAGGGTGGAAAGTCGGTTAAAACTGGCAAAGCCCCAGCCGCCTTTGTGACAAGCTCTGACTTGGCCGCCAATTGAGACTCCTTCGCTGAGGGTTTCAATTTTTTCGCCCCGCAGCAGGATGTCGGTGCCTTCGGCTTCTTCCAGTCGAATTGCCAGATAATCGACTTGGTGGCGGTAGCGTGCCATTAAGTCTGACAGCAGATTTTTCGAGTCGGCGATCGAGGTGGGCATAAGGAAAGCACGGTGTTTAACTTACTTCATTTTGCACTTTTGTCAGGGCAATCGTACAAAATACCGCCGCAAGCGCGGAGATTGCGACTTATTGGTACGGTTCTGCCAATATCGTTAGTTGACAAATGTGGATATCCTGTGAGTTAGGAGGAAGGCGCAAGAAATTATGCGGGATTTTTCGATCGTGCTGGTGCTTGACTCCTAACTCCTGAACTTTCCTATACATAAATACTTCACCCTTCATGCCTCCGAAGGTGGGTTTATAACTGTGAATACTTACTTTTTACCGACAATAAGCGAAATTTTAGCCTCCGAAGGCCAAGAAAATGATCTCAGTCTCTTTGATGCTAAGTTGGCGGGAGAAAACAACCGCCATCGGTGTCCTGCAAGCCGTGGGGCTTCTCGGCTGAAAGCTGAACAGGAATGGTACGGGGCGATCGCAGCTTTGAATCAAATGCTTGATCGGCAAAAAGCAGGACAAAAAACAAATGCCGATCGAGCAAATTGTCGCTCCACAATCTCCAATTCCTGTCAGGGATTGGTGTTGTCCGGCCCGTCTTCGGTTTTGACTCACCCCGCTTTGGCCAACGGCTTTGCCAATTGGATTTTTACCAGTATTCCCGACAACGATGCAGCTTTGTGGTCTTTTCGGGCGAGACAAACTTTAGCTTTAATGCCGGCGGCTGATGTGCAAACCTCAGTGCCTGCGGCGGCCCCGGCTTTGGCTTTGGCAAGTGGTGATCCCTTAGCCAATGAGCAGTTTTGTTTGGTTTTAACTGCTAGTTTTAGCCTGGTGATGGTTTTGGGTGAAAATTCTGCCGGAATTCCGGCTTTTCTATTTTCTTTCGACCCGCAATTAGTCGCCAAAGCTTGGGAAGTTTTGCGGCGCAGGGTGACAGAAAGCGAATGTTTGCTTGCCAATTCTGACGGTAGCTTTAATTTACCAGTTAGCAAATTAACTAATAATTCTACTAAATTAGACGCGCTGTTCGAGCAGTTTTTGCCTGTGGAGCCAAATTATCAAACAGTGATGCAGTTCAGCCGCTTGCTGTTGCATAATTTGCCGGTTGGGAAAGATGAAGCAGGCAGGATAAAGGATGAAAGAATTGATGATGGTTTGAACCATAGACATCACAAGTTATCGGCTACAGATATCAACTGCAAATCTCCCATGCCTCTGGCTACTAAAGAGGTGGAATTGCTACAGGCGATCGCCCATGAAGTCCGCACTCCTTTGGCTACCATTCGCACGCTGACTCGGCTGCTGCTGAAGCGACCCAAACTCGATGCGGTGGTGGTCAAGCGTTTGGAAATGATTGATGCTGAGTGCACCACTCAGATCGATCGTTTCGGTTTAATTTTCCGCGCCGTGGAATTGGAAATGTCGCAAGCTAAAAATTCTGGCGTGCAGCTAACAGCAATGTCCCTCGGTGAAGTGCTACAAAATAGCATTCCCCGCTGGCAAAAACAGGCGACTGTGCGAAACCACACTTTGGAAGTGATTGTGCCGAAAAAGTTGCCGGCGGTAGTCAGCGATCCGACGATGCTGGATCAGGTTTTAACTAATTTGATTGAGAATTTTACTCGAACTTTGCCTTCCGGGAGTCGCATTCAGGTGGAGGTGACATTAGCGGGCAATCAGTTAAAGTTGCAGTTGGAATCGGAACACCTACCTGAAGGTAATGTCGCATCGACTTTTTCAGCTAATGCGAATGCTCCTTTGCGATCGCTCGGGCCTTTGTTGATGGTGCAGCCGGAGACGGGATGTTTGAGTTTAAATTTGAGCGTGACTAAGAATTTATTTCGGGCTGCTGGCGGGAAGTTGGTAATTCGCCAGCGGCCCCAAAAGGGCGAGGTGATGACGGTATTTTTGCCGCTGCAATAGTCAGTTGTCCGTTGTTGGTTGTCAGTTGTTGGTTGTCCTATCAATTGCGGTTGCATCGGAATGATTTAACCGCAGAGAACGCAGAGAACGCAGAGGAAGAGAAGAGAGCTCTCAATAATACCGGTCAACAACGGACAACTAACAAGGGACAACTAACCCTTAATCAATTAAAATCTCAAGGACAAACTCCGTTCCTTCTCCAGGTGAAGAAAAACAACTCAGTTTTCCGCCGTGTTTTTCTTCTACAATTTGACGTGCGATCGCCAGTCCTAACCCAGTTCCTTTGCCCACATCTTTAGTGGTAAATAGATGGTCGAAGATATGATTTTTCACTTCTTCTGACATTCCTTTTCCGTTATCGGCGATGGAAATTTTTACCTTTTCACTTTCTACTTTTGTCCGAATAGTGATGTGATTGGGATGGGCTTTAATTTCGGCAAAACTTCGTCCTTGATTCGATTCTTCTAAGGCATCGATCGCATTTGCTAACAAATTCATAAATACCTGGTTTAATTGTCCCAAATAACATTTTACTTGGGGAATATTGCCGTACTCTTTAATGATTTTAATTTCAGGATGCTTGTCGTTCGCTTTCAGGCGATGCCGTAAAATCATCAAAGTGCTATTGAGACCTTCGTGGATATTGGCCTCAACTTTATGGGCCGTATCGGCGCGAGAGAAAGTGCGGAGAGAGGTGCTGATGTTTTTGATGCGCTCGCATCCTATTTTCATGGAACTCAACATTTTGGGTAAATCTTCTACTAGATAATCTAAATCTATTGCCTCGGCTTTCTTAATCAATTCTGCTTCCGATGGAGGAAATTTTTCTTGATAGAGGCGCAAATAATCAATTAAGTCTTGGACTCCCGCATGAGCTTCATTAATATTTCCGGCAATAAAACCAACGGGGTTGTTGATTTCATGGGCAACCCCGGCCACTAGATTACCTAATGCTGACATCTTTTCACTTTGGATCATTTGCATCTGAGTTTGCTGAAGTTCATTCAAAGTCTGCTGCACTTGGTGATAGAGACGGGCATTCTCTAGAGCGATCGCGGCTTGACTAGAGAGAAAATTCAGCACTAGGAGGCGATCGCGACTAAACACCCCGCTGGTTATCCGATTTTCTAGATACAAAATGCCGACCAAATTCCCCTGATTTAGAATTGGCAAACCCAGCAAACTCTCTGGTTTGTGGTGGTCTAAATAATCGTCAATCACAGGCAGATCAGTTTTGGCGTGATCGATGACAACTGCTGCTAGGGTGTTTTTGACATACTGGATTAATTTAACAGGAACGGTGGGATTATTCTCTAGGGGTTCCTTTTGCAGGCTCATGTTTTCCCACGTAGCTATCGCCCGCACTTGCCATTGTTGATCTTGGCAGAGCATCAGTACACAGCGATCAGCTCCCGAGTTTTGCAACATGGTTTGGGTGACAATTTGCAGCAACTCCTCCAGGTCGATCGTACTGGAGATCATTTGGGAGATTTGCAGCAGGGTCGTAAAATCTAGAGCATGGTTGATGGAGGTGCTTGAGGTAGTGTGGTGGGTACTCGAATGAATTGAGTAGGTGGGATTGGTGAGGGTGGATAGGGTTTCTAAAATAGTGACGGGTTGGGCGGACTGTTGTAAGATGGGGCGCAGCAGATGGGGATAACGTTTTTCTAGGTCATCGGTTTTGGCTTTTGCTCCCCAGCGGGCGTAACAATAGTAGGCTTCCTGCATATAGCCAGCAGCGACTTTTTCTTTGCCCCAGCCGAGGTAGAATTTAGCGGCGAGTTCGTGGGCTAAGGCTTCCTCGTTGAGGAATTGGTTGTCTTTAGCCAGTTGAATGGCGCGATCGTACAACTCAGCAGCCGGCCATTTTTCTTCAGCAACACGAGCCATCTCCGCCTCTAAAAGCAGAAATTTGGACAAACAGTTTTCAGGACAGTTGTGTGCCCAAATTTGAAGTTGTTGCCGATTATTCTGAACAACTTCTTGATAATCTTTTGGTTGTTTTTCCGGTGCTTCCCCATAAAGTTGCAAGACAGTCAAAGACTGATAAAAACAATGCAGAACACGTTGAAATTGTCCATATAGTGCATTAGAAAACTCGGTCGCGGCTACTAACATTTCATAAGCCTTAGCATACTCACCATAGGTGAAAAACAAAAAGGCTTTAGCGAAATAGTATGTACTACTGCCATAGCCATAGCCAATTTCATTGAACGTTGCTAGCGCCGACTCTTCATCAAATGTTTCAGAGCTAAGGCTATACTTCCCTATCGTTAGCCCTTGCAAATTCTCTAGGAGCTTGCACTGAAGAATTAGGGCAAATGCTGTCGTAATCTCAGTCCGCTCCGCAAAGCTGATGTACTTTTCATGTCGAGCCAGCAAAATGTGAATATCGCTTGAGACGATCGCCTGTTGCCAGAAACTGAACAGAGCACTGTGATGACACCAAGAAAAATCGCCTACCTCCATTGCCCCCTGATAAGCAGCTTGTTGCAGAGCAAGATTAGAACTAACGTGCTTGCGCCAATGGTTGATAAAGTTGCCGAACGACATATAAATTTTGCCATTCAGGGTAGTGTTATGAAATTTTTCATTCACCTTTAACCCTAAAAGTCCAAACTCATAGCCCAATTCATAGTCTTGAAAGCGTTGGCAGAGAATTGTGCCATACCAAACATAAACAAAACCCGCCACATTGGTATTCCCGTATTCCAAACAGAGATTGGTCATGTGTAAAACAACCAACACTAACAACTCCTGATTAGTTAGGTAAGTGGGCGGTACCATGTTCATTAGCAGTTTTATCAGCATTTGGCCTTCTTCATCGACCATGAGTGGTGCGTCGATTAGTCCTGCAACTGCGCGCTGATTTAAGGTTTTTTTAACTGCCAGAGCCATCGCTTCTAACTCTGCTTCGTTTGGCATAATCGCAAGTTCTAAGCCTAACAGTTTCAGCCCTTCTATTCCTACCTGAATTGCCTTTTGATACAGGGCATTATTTTGATAATGAGTTAGCTGAATCGCAATAATTTTGGCTCGCTCAAGACTTGAGTTGGCATAACTAAAGGCGATCTTTATCAAATTTTCAGCTTCCTCAAGATGACCTGCCAAAAAGTCAGCCTCAAGGCTTTCTAAATACATCGTAAATGTTAATTTATAAGCAGACTCCCATTTATTAGCGGGTAGAAAACTTAAACCGAAAGCGAGATATTTGGTCGCCGATTCATAAGCAGTTGAGAGTTTAGCTCTCTGCCCTGCAAAGAGGCTAATCTTAGCAAGCTTGGTTCGTTCTTGTTGCTGCGTTATTAGCTCCGAGCCAATGATAAAATGATTAATAATGTCGAACACTTCTTCTCCTCTTTCAACCTCGGAGAAATTCGGAAGAAGTAACTGTCCGATTTTGAGATGTGTGGCTTGCTTTTGGTCATCAGGAATTAATGAATAAGCAGCTTGCTGAACCCGATCGTGTAGAAATTTGTAGTGAGGTAATTGAGCGGGGGTATTTGGCAAGTTGGGGGTGCTTTTCCCCTCTTCTTTACCTATATAAAACTTGTAAATTTCACTGGTTGGTAAGATGAATCCTTCTTGCAATGATTTCCACAAATCCGCAGCAGTTTCTTCTGGCGACTTCTCGCTGACTACCGCCAATGTATTCAAATCAAAGTGCGCTCCAATGCACGCAGCCAACTTCAGCACATCCTGAGTTTCTGGCGGCAACTTCTGCAATTGCACTGCCATAAACTCCACTACATCATCGGTGATAGTTAGGGCTTTGACTTTGGCGATATCGCACTGCCACCCCCCTGTTACCCCCCTCTGTCGTCCCTCGATAAGGGGGGATGTTACCTCCCTCTCTCCCCCTTGGGTAAGGGGGAATGAAAGGGGGGTGGGGTCAAATGCAATCAGCCCATCTTCCTGTAGCGCCCTGAGAAATTGCGTGGCAAAAAATGGATTGCCTTTGGTTTTTTGATAAACTAACTCGGTTAATGGCTGAGCAAGAAGGATCTCGCACGAGAGCGTATCTGCTATCAAATCGTTAATATCGGTTTGACTCAGAGGTTCCAAGGTAATAGTATTTACCCTTACTTGGGATTTTTCCATCTCTGCTACTGCCAACATAAATGGATGAGCCGGAGATACTTCGTTATCTCGATATGCCCCAATTACCAGCAAATTCTGACTACTTTTTTCACTCATCAACACTTGCAAAAGCTTCAGGGATGCTGAATCTGACCATTGCAAATCATCCAAAAAAATCACTAAGGGATGTTCTTTTGTGGCAAAAACAGAAATAAATTTTTTAAATAGTAAATTGAAACGATTTTCGGCGGCACTTCCCGAAAGTTCAGAGACAGGCTGTTGTTTGCCAATAATTCGTTCCAGCTCTGGAATTACTTCTACAATAACTTGACCATTTTCGCCAAGAGCATGGATAATTTTCCTTTGCCATCGTTCTAGCGCAGCGTCGCTTTCTGAGAGTAATTGATCCATTAAATCTCGGAAGGCTTGCACAAAAGCACTAAAGGGAATGTTGCGTTGAAATTGGTCGTATTTGCCTTTAATAAAATAACCGCGTTGGCGAACTATGGGTTTGTGAATTTCGTTGACTACAGCGGTTTTCCCAATGCCGGAAAATCCGGCAACTAGCATCATTTCGCTGCGGGATAACTTCGAGTCCCCCCAGCCGCCCTTAGTAAGGGTTGAGTCTTCTTTTCCCTCCTTTCTTTCCTTGCCAGGTGCTTCTTGGGAACGGGAGGTAGAGGGGTTTGCTACTCGATCGAATGCTGCTAATAATGCAGCGACTTCGGTTGCTCTGCCGTAGAGTTTTTCGGGTATGATAAAGCGATCGCAAAAATCCCGCCGCCCAATGGCAAAACTCTCAATTTTACCTGTCTCATTGAGTTGTTGCAAACAAGTTTTTAAATCAGCTTTCAACCCTAATGCACTCTGATACCGAGTTTCGGCATTTTTGGCCATCAGTTTTCGGACAATTTCCGAGAGGACAAGGGGAATTTTGGGATTAATTTCACGTACAGATGGCGGGTGCTGGGCAATATGAAAGTGGATCAATTCCATTGGATCGCTGGATTGAAATGGCAATTTTCCTGTCAGCAATTCGTAAAAAGTTACACCTAATGAATAAAAATCTGTGCGGTAGTCAAGGCCGCGATTCATCCTTCCTGTTTGTTCGGGAGATATATAGCTGAGTGTTCCTTCAATTACGTTGGGACTCATCACTATTTGAGTTTCTCGCGGCAGCAAAGATGCAATACTAAAGTCAATGAGTTTGACTTGTTTAGTCTCAGGATTTATTAAAATATTGGCGGGTTTAATGTCTTTGTGAATGATGCGGTGGCGGTAAAGTATATCTAATGTATTGCTTAGGTCGATCGCAATTTGGAAAAAATCAACCAGAGATGGCACGGTTTTTCCTTTCCCCGTCCATTCCTTCAGAGAAATTCCCCCGAAGTCTTCCACAATCAGGGCATAGCCGTTCCGGTAGGGTTCCAAGCTGTAGGTTTGGATGATTCCGGGCAAATTTAGGTTTTTGGCGATCGTGTATTGATTGCGAAAATGCAAGAGTTCGCTGAAGCTGGGATATTCGTTTCGCAAGACTTTGATGGCGACCGGTTTTTGGTCGCAGAGGCGAATTCCGCGATAAACTAGGGTGCGAGTGCCTGAATAAATTCGAGCGAGAATTTGATAGCCAGTTAATTCTAACATAACAATAATTATTTTGCTGTTAAAATATTTTGTATTACTATTATAATCTAGTGCAAATCAGATTCTTCCTTCGTCTTAATACTTAAAAATATAACAAATTTCGCAGCCCGCGAACAGCTAACAGTTAACGGTTAACCGAATTCGGTTAACCGTTAACTGTTAAGCGAATTCAGTTAACCGAATTCATTCTCGCTTTCAAGGCATCTCGCGCTTGTTCTCGATCGTCAAAATGAACTTTTTCGGTGCCCAAGATTTGATAATCTTCGTGTCCTTTCCCTGCAATCAGCACGCCATCTCCGGGTTTAGCATCCATAATAGCAGTGCGAATTGCAGCGGCTCGATCGCACATCACGATCGGCTTTACTGCAGCGGGAATTCCTGCTAAAACATCCTCCAAAATGCGATCGGGATTTTCAGTGCGCGGATTGTCGGAAGTAACAACAGTTAAATCGGCTAATTCTGCAACTATTTTACCCATGATCGGGCGCTTAGTGCGATCGCGATCGCCACCGCAGCCAAACACACAAATCATTTGACCCGGAATAAACGGCCGCGACGCCTTCAACAAGTTCTCCAAACTGTCTGGAGTGTGCGCGTAATCCACAATAACGCTAATATCTTGGTCGGGACTAATTTGCACCCGTTCCATCCGTCCCGGAACTCCCGAAAACTGCGATAATTTCTCCACAATTGCGGACAAATCCAAACCCAATTCTAAAACAGCACCGACAGCAGCCAACATATTTGATAAATTGAACTGACCGACTAAAGGCAAAGAAAAAGCAGTTTCGCCCTTGGGAGTGTGCAGCATTCCCTTAACTCCGTTCGGCTGATACTGCAAATCTGAAGCATACAAATCTGCCGTTTTGTCGCTAGTGCTATAACTCCAAATTTGTTCAGATTTGAGATTTTCAACTATCCGCTTCCCGTAGGGGTCGTCAATATTAATTACAGCGCGCTTTTTGAGGTAAGCCGAACCAAACAAAAGCGATTTAGCCTCAAAATAATCTTCCATATCCCGGTGATAATCGAGATGGTCTTGAGTCAAATTTGTAAAGACAGCAACTTCAAAACTACACCCCAAAACTCGCTGTTGCGCTAAAGCGTGGGAACTGACTTCCATCACCCCGTGTTTGCATCCGGCGACTACGGCTTCTGCTAATTGCTTTTGCAGGTCAACCGCAAAAGGTGTGGTGTAAAGTGCAGTTTGTTGGAAGCCCGGCCAGCGAGTGTAAAGCGTGCCGAAAATAGCCGTCGGCAACTGCATTTGATTGAGCAGAAATTCGATTAAATGAGTGGTTGTAGTTTTGCCGTTAGTCCCGGTAACGCCGACAAGTTTTAATTTGCTAGCTGGATTGCCGTAAAAAGCAGTGGCGATTTGACCGCAAACTTGAGCCATATCGGCTGCTGCGATGACGCAACTACCCCCGTCTTCGGGGGGTGTTTTCTCGGCTGCTTGGGTGGAAATTATGGCGGCAACTGCACCAGATTCGATCGCACTTTGCCAAAAATCTCCCCCATCAACCCGAGTTCCCGGCATTCCCAAAAACAAATCACCCGCCTGACAAGCGTGGGAATTAGTGGATAAACCCTTCACTTCGGCATCGAGGGCGGGATGTTTGGCATCAAAGGAAATGCTAGGAACTGCTGCTAATAATTCTCTCAATTTCATCTGAAAAACTCCTCACTTGGATGTCTTGAATATGACTGGCGGAACACATTGTTTGAGCCACTATCTACAGGTTTTTGCTGTGCGCGGCGCAAACCCTAGGTTTTTTTTATGCGCGGTGTAAAACCTATCGGCATAGAGTAAGCTGCACACCGAGCACCCCGAAGTCAGGATTAAAACCTGAGTTTTTGGGTAAATCGTATTATTGTGACCGATCGATTTGCAAATATTTCTGTAACATTTGCTCCAATTGGGCGACACTACAGCGGGGAGAAGGACGGGGTAACAGTTCTTCAGCGGAGAATGCAGCCTCGCCAACAGAATTTTTGGGCTGGGGCTGCACTTTAAACAAAACTGGAACTTCGTACTGATAAGCTTGAAACCAATCATCGCGTTCGGTAATATCTCTGACTTCGAGTTGAAAGTTCAGGCTTTCAATCTGTTCGAGTTTTTCTTGCAACCCTTCACACAAGTGGCATCCGGGTTTGCTGTACAAAATCAATCGCATCATAACAGTAAGATTAAACTCGATCTTAAATTCTCAAACCTGCGATCATCGCCAGTGGGCGAACTCAACGCGAGTAAGACGCAACTCACCGCTTTATTGGTCGCAATGCGCGATCGAAGTTATCTTAGCATTGGCAGCCAACAGATTACCGCGCTTGACTATCTCTTTCTTGTCTCCCTCTGTGCCCTCTGCGCCTCTGCGGTGAAAAAATAAATCTAGTTCACCAATGAAAGAGTTAAATTTATTCACATAACCTAATTGTAAAGTCAACCTTGACTAATAAATCAATCGTTAGTATAGTATATAAATAGCCCTACATAAAGGAGGCAGTATGGACTGCACCGAATACGCAGAAGCCAAGCGAAAAGCAGCTAAAAAAATTAGCGCCGACATTCGAGAACGCTGGAACAATCGCATTGTGACGCGAGGATTGCACTTGATGGGAGAAGCGGGGGCAGTGCAGTATTTGGCTGATTACGGGCGCGGAATTGGTACGGCAAAAGTTATTGGTTTTGCGCTGTGTGCGGAGTCGGAAGGATACCCGGAAATGGCGATCGGCTTTTGGAAAAGAGCGTTTGAATTGGAAACTGGAGAAAAGCCGATCGCCCTCAATACTCCAAACAATTCTACCGCCGATTTCGATCCTGATAAACAATCAACTTCCGCCCCAAAGATAGAAACTGCCAACAATGCCATTGTTGCCGAATTGCCGCCGCACTTGCAGCCGGGAAGGATTGTGACAATGCAGCCCGTTGACGCGCCGAGCGATCGTTCTTATTACATCGAAAATCCCGATTATTGGGGACAGCCAAAGCGCGACGGCAATCGAGTAGTTGTCATTGCGACGCCAGATAAAGTATACTACCAATCGCGATCTACTAACCTGCGGCAACAGGCATCGATTGAGATCGATCGCACATTAATCGAGACAGCAGCTAAAATTGGCACCTTTGTTTTAGACGGCGAACTGTATTACAAAAGCTGTACCGGCAGCGAACACCGCACGGGGGCGCAAGCTGCTACAGTTAATATTGAAAGCGGTTTTCCCACAACCCAGCCCAGCGCAATTTATGCCATTTTTAAAAGTTTGTTTTTCAAAGGCAATGATTTAACTACCGTGGCAGAATCCGAACGAATTGCAGCGGGAGTTGAAGTTGGCGAAATGCTGACGAATTTATCCCCAGCCTTTGAAGTTGTACCGACATTTCGCACCACAGACGAAAAAATAGCCCTGGCAAATCAGCAGGAATCTGAAAATAAAGAAGGCGAAGTTTGGGTGTTGCACAACTGTCACTATGTCGGCGGAAAAGATGTTAAGAAATATCCGATGGTTAGGACTAAATACTGTCAAGAACACGATTTGTTTATTGTGGGTTTGACGGCGACAAAAGTTGCTGGCCGACCGTTTAGTGCCGTCAAAGTAGCGCAAGAAATTGATGGCAAATTAGTCCCAGTAGGAACCGTGGGAACCGGGTTTAGCGGGGAGGAAATGCAGGAAATTGCCCGACTCTACGAGGCTAACCCCAAAAGTGTCAAAATTAAAGTGCGATCGCAGGGCTTGACGGAAAGTGGCAAATTATGGCACGCACGATTTCTGGAGTTTTGTTAAATTTGTAGGGAAACGGCAGTCCCGTTTCCTTCCCTATATATGTGAGTCCCAACACATAGTATCAGATAAAGTCAGCGGAGTAAAAATCAATGGTTATCAGCAAAAACAATTTCTACATCTCCCCAGAAGAGTACCTAGAAGGCGAGCGAGTAAGCCCGATAAAACACGAATATAGACGCGGACACGTTTATGCAATGACCGGGGCAAAAAAGCCTCACATTATTATTGGTAGTAATTTAGTTCGGCTGCTGGGAAATCATCTGCTGAATACGCCATGCTTAGTTTTATCATCAGATATAAAAGTCCGACTGGAAGAGGCAAATTGCTATTACTATCCTGATGTAGCGGTGACTTGCGACGAAAGGGATACCTCAACTACTGAAGATTTCATTTTATATCCATCTTTAGTAGTTGAGGTATTGTCGCCCTCAACGGCCGCTTTCGACAGAGGCGATAAATTTGCCGATTATCAAACTTCTCCAAGTTTGCAAGAATACGTACTCGTCACTCAATCTGAGATTAAAATTGAGTGTTTTCGACTCAATGCTGAGGGAAATTGGGTTTCTCAGATTTACCGACAAGGAGATGAGTTAGAGTTAATGAGTATAGATTTTCGCTGCCCGATCGCACAAGTTTATCAAAAAGTCCCCGGAATGGTATTGTGATGTATGAAACAATATTTTTAGTAGTAATCTCCTCTCGTCTGTACTTTGACAAAAACCTTAAACCTAGTTCTTAGTAAAGACTTTAGTTTTTCTGCCGAAGCTAAAGGAGGGCTGAAGTCATCACTACGAACCGATGACGACTGAAGTCATCACTACGAACCAAAAAGATAATTTACAAATAGAAAAAACAATGATTAAAATCTTACACCTTTCAGACATTCACATGGGCAGCGGCTTTTCCCACGGCCGCATTAATCCAGAAACCGGTTTAAATACGCGGCTGGAAGACTTCGCGGCGACGCTGAGTAAATGTATGGATAGAGCAATTTCTGAACCCGTAGATTTAGTCATATTCGGCGGCGATGCTTTCCCGGATTCAACGCCTCCACCGTTTGTAAAAGAGGCTTTTGCTTGCCAATTCAGCCGCTTAGTTGATGCCCAAATTCCGACAGTTTTGTTAGTAGGAAATCATGACCAACATTCTCAGGGACAAGGCGGCGCGAGTTTGGGAATTTACCGGACTTTGGGGATACCTAAGTTTATTGTAGGCGATCGCCTAGACACTCACCTCATCCAAACCCGCAGCGGACCTGTACAGGTGGTAACATTGCCTTGGTTGACTCGATCGACCTTAATGACACGTTCCGAGACTGAAAGCCTGTCTATGGGCGATGTTAACCAATTATTAACCGAAAAACTGACGATCGCAATGGAAGGCGAAATTCGCCGCCTCAACCCCGACATACCAACCGTACTTTTAGCGCACTTAATGGCAGATAAAGCCAGTCTGGGCGCCGAACGTTTTTTAGCAGTTGGCAAAGGTTTTAACATTCCCGTTTCCATGCTAACTCGCCCTTGTTTTGATTACGTTGCTCTCGGCCACGTTCACAAACACCAAAATCTCAATGCTTCCAACAATCCGCCCGTAATTTATCCGGGAAGTATCGAACGAGTTGATTTTAGCGAAGAGAAAGAAGATAAAGGTTTTGTGTTAGTTAATTTGGAACGGGGGAAAGCAGAGTGGGAATTTTGCACTTTGCCAGTGCGGGTGTTTCAGACTATTAAAGTGAATGTTTCGGAATCGGAAAACCCGCAAGCCGAGTTAGTTAAAGCTATTGGCAAGAAGGAAATCCAAGATGCGGTTGTGAGATTAATTTACCAATTGCGATCGGAACAATTAGATTTAATCGACAACGGAGAATTGCACACACTTCTCGGCGAAGCGCACAGCTACACAATCCAACCGGAATTAGTGAGTCAGCTAGCGAGACCCCGGTTGCCAGAATTGAATGCTACTAATAGTATAGAACCGTTAGAAGCTTTGAAAACTTATCTGGCAAGTCGCGACGATTTGAAAGATGTTGCTGAGAGTATGTTAGAGGCGGCACAAGGTTTGTTGGGCGGTGCGGAGGAAGTTTTGGTAGAATTTTAGGTCAAGAATCGCGCATCTAATTACAGGATGATTTTGCTGCAAAATATTGTAGGGTGGGCATCCTGCCCGCCCTAAATATACTATTTAAATCCCAAAAACCTCACCCGCTGCCAACCGAGTTCCATTGGCAAAATCCACGCCAGACTGCACCTTTTTCCCCGCTAACTGCACCTCGCGCAACAATAATAAACCATCGCCAGTTTGGACGATCGCCCCCAAGCCCTTCACAACCTTGACAACTTCCCCATTTGCGCCCGACAACTGGGCTAAAACAGGCCATTCGCGTTCCAAAACTCTCAAATCCGCCGGCATTTGCAGCCAATATTCCGGTCCCACGGGTACAGTAGCTATCACCTTCAGAGAATTGCCACGAAAACTGGTTGTGCAATCCGGGAAAAAGCCCCTAACTTGATTGTGAAGGTCGATCGCACTTTTCGACCAATCCAGCACATAATCCGCACTCTTAATCATCGGCGCATAAGTCGCCTCAGCATCATTTTGAACAACAGCTTCAATTTGGTCGTCCCTCAATTTCACCAAAGTTTCTATCAACAAATCCGCCCCAACTTCCGCCAACCTATCCGCCAAAGAATCAGCATTATCCAACAGTGAAATACCAGCAAAAGCCTTCAATAGCATCGCCCCAGTATCCATGCCAGCATCCATCAGCATAGTAGTAATTCCTGTTGTCTTTTCCCCGTCAAAAAGACAGCGCTGAATCGGTGCTGCACCGCGATACTTCGGCAAAATTGAACCGTGAACGTTAACGCAAGCCAAACTAGGAATATCCAGAATTTCTTGAGAAAGAATTTGGCCGTAAGCCACCACCACAAACACATCCGCCTCCGCTTCCCGCAACTTAGCAAGCGTTTCAGAATCCTTCTTAATTCGGCGTGGCTGCAAAACCGGGAGACTGTGATTTAAAGCCACATCTTTTACAGGTGAAGGCATCAATTGATTCCCTCTTCCCCGACGTTTGTCCGGCTGAGTCACCACACCCACAACTTCAAATTCTGGGTGACTTAGCAAGCTGGATAAAGTAGGAACAGCAAAATCGGGAGTGCCAAAAAAGACAATTTTCATAGATTCTTCGTTATTAGTAAGTAGTCCTCAGTCATTACTCATTAGTCATCAAGTAGGTAATGGCAAAAAACCCTAGTATATTATAGAGACTATTCAGCGCGTAGCAGCTATGATAGAAGCGAGTTTATGAGTATTTTTACCTTCCGGACTCATGTAATGTTTATTTGTCAGCTCAAACAATAGTAGTTTGCTTCTCGATTATACACTTCGAGAATAGTTCCGAGTTGTGCGATCGGCAAAAAGGATCTCGATTGATACTCAGATGCAGCCAGACTCAAACGCTCCAAATCAATGGGTTTGATAGAAGCAACAACATTTCCATCCCTCCTATCCAAGTTAACTACAACTGTTTTACACTAGGAATTATCATCTCATTTACCTTTGTCACTGCTAATCTCAATCTTATCATATCTCCTCGAACATGGAAAAACCGTCGAATCTCCTGTTTAAACTCAGCCGCAGCTTATTTGCCGACACCGCAGAACAAGAAAAATTTATTCAGGCTGTTATCAATCCCCAAGCTTTTAATCGTGTCATCTTGTGGCTGCAACCAAAACCCACAGAAAACCCATTTACTGTCGAAATTCCCGTTTCTTGGCAACCGTAATTTGTAAATAGACTTGCCTGAGAATCCCAGCCGGGAAAACATTCCTTACATCAAGCAGGACATTACTACTGTCTAGACTTTTCCTCAATCTTCGCCGCCTCCACCTTATTAACAATACCGCAGCCAATCAAACTAATCTTAGATATGCGCGCCGCCCCGGAGGAAAAAGTATATTTCCTGGAAAACATTAAACCCAGAATTCCTGTTGTGCAACGAAGCCATAGGCAAACGCATGGGAATGTTGATCTCAAATTTAAGACGCTGCCAAATTCTACCATCCGCCGCCGCCAACCTCGATTCAAAAATACTTGCCGAAAAGATGCCACAAACGGCTAATTTAGTAATAGTAGATGCTCCTTGTACTGGTCAATCACTTTGAGCAAAAGGAGACAAAGCACCCGGCTGCTTTCATCATGTCACCATCAACAGCAATGCCAACCGCCAAAAAATAATTTTAGCCAATTCTGCTAAAATTGTAGCGTCCCAAGGTTATCTTGCATACATGACCTGCACTTATTCAACCGCAGAAAATGAACAAGTCAGCCAATGGCTGTTAAGCAAATTCCCCGATTTTCAGCCAGCCTCTGTTCCTCATTTAGAAAAATATCGATCGCACCTGACAGAAATTCCTTGCTATCGGATGTGGCCGCAAGATAGACTAGGAGCAGGAGCTTTCACTGTTTTGTTTCAAAACACCTCCGATGGAGAGAGAAATCAGCTACCAGCAAATTTTCGAGATTTAGCTCCTTTTACCAACCTCTAACTATCCGCGTCCATCCCCGTTCATCTGCAGTTAAAAAAGTCTTCTTCCCTGAATCTAACTAAAAAATGATATTATCCAAATTATCCAAAGCAATTAAAAGACAACTCAAACTAGCGATCTGCATTTTAATTACCTTAAATCTGCTAATATTAAGCGGCTGTCAAAACAGCACAACCCCAGCCTCAAAAAACGGCGAACCGCTCGAACTCACACTGTGGCACGGCATCAATCCCCCGCCAAACCGCGACGTATTTCAAACCCTCACAGACCAATTCAACAAAACACATCCCAACATCCAGATCAAACCAGTTTACATCGGTCAGCCAGACCAACAACTCCCAAAAATACTAACAGCAATAGTTGGAAATGCACCGCCGGATTTGCTGTGGAATGGCCCCTCAATTGCAGGAAAACTAGCAGAACTCGACGCCATTGCGCCCTTAGAAAACTGGCTCGACAAATCGCCCCGGAAAGCCGAAATTGACCCGGCACTCTTCGAGTCAATGGAACTCAGCGGACATACTTGGTCAGTTCCCCTAGGCACAAACAACGTCGCCATATTTTACCGTCCCAGCTTATTTGCAGCAGCAGGAATCAAAAAAGTGCCGCAGAATTGGGCGCAATTAAAGCAAGTAGCCCGATCGCTCACCCAAGACACCAACGGAGACGGCCGCACAGACCAACACGGCATAGTGCTCCCCCTAGGCAAAGGAGAATGGACAGTATTTACCTGGCTGCCATTCATGTTCAGCGCAGGCGGCGAACTCAAAGGCGAAATACCTCAAAATCCTGTACCCCAAATAGATAATCCCGGTTCTCACGCCGCCTTAGAATTGTGGAGCGACTTGTTAAAAGAAGGTTCAGCAATATTGTCAGCACCCGAACGCGGTTACGAACTCGACAATTTCATCGCCGGGAAAGTCGCCATGCAAATCACCGGGCCGTGGACGCTAGCACAGTTGCAGCAAAGCGCGATCGACTACGCAGCAATGCCTTTACCGCTCCTCAAACGCCCTGCAGCCGTCGTAGGGGGTGAAAACATATTTTTAATGAAAACCTCGCCAGAACGAGAGCGAGCAGCCCTAGTATTCTTAGAATACGTTATAGGTGAAGAATTCCAAACAGCATGGGCATTGGGAACAGGTTATTTACCCATTAACTTAAAATCGAGACAGAGCCAAGCTTATCAAAGCTTTGTGGAAAAAAACCCTGTTTTGCGAGTATTTTTAGAACAAATGAAGTCAGCCAGAGCGCGACCCATTATATCAGGTTACTCCCGCCTGTCAGAAAACCTCGGTCGCGCCATAGAGGCAACCCTTCTCGGCCGCAACCCCCAAGACGCGCTTAAAGAATCTCAAGAGCGTTTGACACTAACCTTAGATATTGCAACAGCCAAAGAGAAATAGACAAAAAAATTTTTTTTCCTGTAATATATCCGCTTTCACTGTATTCGATCGAAAAACTTAAAACCTCGATTGATGGTTAAAAATCTAGTGAAAATCACTACAGCCTGCAATTCTAATCAGAAACCGTGTTTATTGCCCGAAACTTACCTAAAAGCAGAGATTTTACGTCGCTGTTATTGGTATTTTAGGTATTATTGATCATGGTGCAAGATGTTAGGGTAAATTGAGTTACGATGGCCCGATACAAAAAGACACCCGCTCTCGCTCGATAATAAATTTTTAACAAAAACCAAAATTTACAAACCAATTGCTTAGCCATTAGAGATATATTTACAAAAAAGCGATACTCCCGAAATTCATGGGCAGATTTGATCAAACAAAAAAACCGCTCCCTCAACGGCACCACAAAAAGTTAGCTCAAAAGCTTCTCCCACTACCTACCACCCATGACCTACTATCACCTAATAGAAACATTTTCTCTACCCTGTGCCTGTCCCGTGCCACATCCTGAGATCCCAACAACCGTCCACCTTTTCCCCAAACGACAATGCAGACAAAGTTCCTTAACGCAATCAAAGGACATTCCTGGCGGTACTTCCTCGCAGTAGGCGCGATCGCCCTGGTCTACTATTGGGCATCACAATTCGCCATTTCCACCCTCACCCTCAGTTCAGAAATTTACCCGATGTGGCCAGCAGCAGGAATTGCCCAAGTCGCCCTGCTGCTGTTTGGGCGACAACTGTGGCCGGGAATCGCGATCGGAGGCTTCCTGTTCAGCATGAACGTACCGTCGGCCAACATCGTCACGGCATTGATCTCGGCAGGCGCCAGAAGCCTGCAAGCGTGGACGGGAACTTATCTACTCCAAGGCCTTAACTTTAGCGCCGGGCTCGATCGGCTCAAAGACGTTTTAGGAATAGTCGGGCTAGCAGCCTTGGGATCTACCCTGATCAGCTCCACCATCGGCAGCATCCTCGTATGCCTGAGTGGTATATCTAGCTGGAGCGATTTTGGCACGATTTGGGGGACTTGGTGGGTCGGAGACGCTATGGGAATTGTGCTCGTCGCCCCGCTGCTGCTGACGTGGCAACAATTGCCCAAAGTCCCCACCCATCGCAAACAGATAGCTGAACGAGCGATTTGGCTGCTGCTGCTACTAGCAGTCGGATGGCTCGTCTTTTGCTCCCGCACCCGCGCCGCCTACGCCCGCTATCCCCTCGAATACTTACCATTTCCCCTAGTAGTTTGGGCTGCTTTTCGATTCGGTCAGCGCTACACCGCCCTCTCCAACCTCATCCTCTGCGGCTTCGCCATCTGGGGTATCGCCCGAGGCAGCGGCCCCTTCCTCAAACACGCCAGCAGTATCCCCCAAGCGCTGTTATCCCTGCAAGCCTTCATCGCCGTCATCGCCGTCACCGGCTTAGTCTTAGCCGCCACCGTCGCCGAACGCCACCAAGCAGAAGCCTCCCTGCGCGCCAGCGAAGCCAGCCTCGCCAACGCCCAGCGCATCGCCCAGCTAGGCAACTGGGACTTAGACCGCAACGGCCAGCAATTGCGGTGGTCAGAGGAAATTTACCGCATCCTGGGACAGCAACCGGGAACTTTTGAACCCAGCCTGGAAGCCTTCTTGGAATACGTACACCCTGAAGACAGAGAATTAGTCAAAACCTCGATCGAAGCCGCTTTATTTCAGCAACAACCTTACAGTATCGATTACAGGCTCATACTCCCCGACGGTAGCAACCGCACAGTCTACGAACAAGCCGACGTCAACTCCCTCTACATCACCAGCACCGTCCAAGACATCACAGACAGAAAGCAAGCCGAAGCCGCGCTGCGTTCTTCAGAAGAAAGATTTTCCAAGGCCTTTCACGCCTCCCCAGTCGGGATCAGCATCTGCACCCTCACAGATGGATGCTTCCTCGATGCCAACGAAAGCTTTTTGCGCTCATTAGGCTGGCTGCGGCACGAATTTATCGGCCGCACTCCCAGCGACTTAGGTATATTTCTCAATTCAGAAGACGGGGGGAGGCTCGCCCAGATTTTGCAATCACAAAATTCGATCAGCAACCAAGAAATCAAAATTCGCACCAAAGCTGGCGAAGTGCGTGACTGGCTGCTGTCAGTGGAACTCATCCACCTCGGCAGCACTCAGTGCGTTTTAATCATGACCACCGACATCACCGAACGCTTGCGTTCCGAAGAATTCCGCCGGGCCGCATTAGCCGCCGAAGCTGCAAATAGATCTAAAAGCATTTTTCTCGCCAACATGAGTCACGAACTCAGAACCCCCCTCAACGCCATCATTGGCTACAGCGAGATTCTGCAAGAAGACGCCCGAGACCTTGGTGCCGAAGAGTTCATCGACGACCTCCAGAGAATTAACACGGCCGGTCAGCACCTACTCGCGCTGATTAAAGATATTCTCGACTTGACCAAAATTGAAGCAGGCCGCACCGACTTGCACGTCGAAACCTTCACCATTCCAACTCTGGTTGAGGAAGTAGTTGCCACGATCGCGCCGATGGCAGACAAAAATAGCAATATTGTAGAAATACAATGCCCCGATGATATTGGCTCAATGCAGACCGACTTGACTAAACTCCGGCAGTCTCTGCTCAACCTCCTCAGCAATGCCGCGAAATTTACTTGCTCCGGTGCGATTACCTTCGCCGTTACCCGATCCGGCGAAATCCCCGCCGACGCTGCAAACAAAGGCAAAAAACTTGGAGCGTATAGAGGAGGTGGCCAAGCTGAAAATAGCTTGTCTCTCTTATCTTCCCCTCAAGATTGGATCATTTTTACGGTCAAAGATACCGGCATTGGGATGAGTCCCGAACAGTTAGCCAGAATCTTTGAGCCTTTCACCCAAGCCGATTCCTCAACTACTAAGAAGTACGGCGGCACTGGTTTGGGGCTGACGATTACTAAGAAATTCTGCGAAATGATGGGCGGAGACATTACCGCATTCAGCGAGGTGGGCAAAGGTTCTACTTTTACTATTCGGCTGCCAGCTATTTTCACCGACCTTTCAATTTCAACCGAAAATTCTGATAAATAATAATTTATTGACATTTCTTTTCGAGCGTTGCCGGTTTTATTAGCCTCCGCAATTCGCTGATTCTTTCGCTAGCAGGTATCGAGATTTTAAACATATAGCCAAATCATTAAAGCCGTTAGGATATAATTAGTGCAGTTTAAAATTTTTTGGATAGCAGAGATGCTCAATAGGCTTTTCGATCAAACCTAGGATTTGCTTGATCCCGTAGCTTTAGACTAACTGTATAGCTGCGTATATATAATATTATTAATTAAAAAGATATACTGTAGAAAGTTGCCTACAAAGCGCCAGAAATTATGCATCCCGACCTCCAGCGCCAACTCGAACAGCTCGGTTTAGCCAGCGAGTCTCCCCCTCCCACTGCCGAGCAGTGGCAGCTATTCTTAGAGCAGGTAAGTTGTAGCTACGACGGAACCCGGAGCCAGCAGGAACCGCTGCTGCAAGCTTGTTTGAGTTCCCAGTCGGTGACGCAGCAGGATTTTGCCTCCTCGCCCCAGTCCCCTCAAGACTCTCCAACAGCTTCAGAATTCGATCGACTGCGGGCGAGTGTCAACAGTTGGGGAGCGGGATTGTGTATCCTTGACGCGAAGGGCTGTGTAATCTCGGTAAATCCAGAGGCAGAACGCTTGCTGGGATGGCGAGAATCGGAACTTGCAGGCTTTTCTCTGCTAGAGTGCATCGGGAAGCAAAAGAAAGGTAACAAATCCCAAGTTTTGACGGCTACGAAACAGTCGCCCAGCAATACTGAAGATGGGACGATCGCATCTACACTAGATTTACAACAGGCGATCGCTTCCAGTCAACCTTGCAACAATTGGGACGACGAGTTTTTGTGTCGCGACGGCAAGATTTTACCAGTTTCCTATTTTTTCCATCCCGCAGTTGAGGGCAGCGAAATATCAGTCTTGGTGTTTTTTGACATTAGAGAACACAAGCAATCGCTCTCGATACTGCAAGCAGTTCTAAAATCTACAGATGCAGGAATTCTGGCGGTTGACAGAAACGGCAATATATGTAATTATAATCAGAAATTTCTAGAGATGTGGGGTTTGTCCGCCAGCCAAGGAACGTTGAGCCGATCGACCATCGGCACAGTCAAAAACACGCTCAAAACAGGATTGCCCTTCGCCAGGGAACAATTAAAAGACCCGCAAAGATTTCTCGAAAACGTGATCAAAGTGTCGGCAGATTCAGATACTCAAATCAGCGAATTATTAGAATTTAAAGACGGAAAAATTTTTGAATTAAATTCGTTGCCATCAAAAGTCGGAGCGGAAACAGTCGGTAGAGTCTGGAGCTTTCGAGACGTTACCGAACTCAAAAAACTAGAAGAATCTTTGCAGTATCGAATAGAATTCGCTCAGTTGATTGCCCGTTTGTCAACCCATTTCATCAGCCAGCCCTTATCAGAAATAGACAAAGGCATCGATCAAACCCTGGAAGCGATAGCCACCTTGAGCGGGTTTGACCGCAGTTACATCTACCTGTTATCTGAAGACAAAACCCGCGCCGACAAAACCTACGAGTGGTGTGGCGAAAGCATTCCGGCAGTCAAAAACAGCACCGACAAACCAATAGACATCGCACAAATCCCTTGGATTGCCGAAAAACTCGATCGCGCCGAATGCCTCTATATTCCAGAAATCGGCGAACTCCCGCCCCCAGCCATCGCCGAAATTGTCTATTTGATCGGTCAAAATCCAGCCCAATTCCAAACAGACTCCCCATCCCAAACAGTTAATCAAACAGCAACCGCCTCAATACCTTCGAGTGGCGCTTCCCTAAATAATTTAGAATTTAAAAAACAGCTAAAAAATATTAAATCGCTGATAATTATTCCCCTAATTTGTAGTAAAAACCTAGTAGGATTTCTCGCATTCGATGGCTTAAAGCCAACAGCAGGTGGAGCAACCGAAATATCCACAATATCCACACAGCTAAAAATGATAGGAGAAATGCTCGCCAATGTCCTAGAGCGCAAGCGAGCAGAAGCAGCCTTGAGACAATCCGAAACAAAATACCGCAGCATCTTTGAAAACGCAGTCGAAGGCATATTCCAGACAACGCCGACCGGGCACTACCTCAGCGGCAATAGCGCACTAGCCCGAATTTACGGCTACGAATCCTGTACCCAAATGCTCGCGGAACTCACCGATATCAACCGTCAATTTTACGTTAACCCCCATCGGCGCGCCGAGTTTATGGCCCAATTGGGCGCGCGCGGCCAAGTGTCAAAATTTGAATCCCAAATATACCGCCGAGACGGTAGCACAATCTGGATTTCTGAAAACGCCCGCAGCATCTGCGACGAAAACGGCAGCGTTTTGTACTACGAAGGCACAGTCCAAGATATCACCGATCGCAAACAGGCAGAATCCGCCATGCAGTTGGCCCTAGAAGCAGCAGAATCAGCCAACCGGGCAAAAAGCACATTTCTCGCCAACATGAGCCACGAACTTCGCACACCCCTCAACGCCATCATCGGCTACAGCGAAATGCTTAAAGAAGAAGCCGAAGAATTGGGCAGTTGCGAATCCGTCCCCGACCTCGAAAAAATCTGCAGCGCCGGCAAACACCTGCTGTCCCTGATTGACGACATCCTAGATATTTCTAAAATTGAAGCAGGCCGAATGGATCTCTACTTAGAAACCTTCGACATTCATACCTTAATTGAAAGTGCTGTGGCTACGGCCAGACCACTGGTCGAGAAAAATGGTAATACCCTAGAAGTGTACTGTCCAGACAACTTCGACACCATGCACGCGGACATGACAAAAGTGCGGCAAGTGCTGCTTAATTTGCTCAGCAACGCTGCCAAGTTCACACAAAACGGGAGAATTGCGATCGGAGTGGAAAGAATTAAAAATGAACAATTAAAAATGAAAAATCAAGAGGAATCTTCCCAAATTTTAATTTCTAACTCCGAATTTTTCAGTTTCCGCGTCGCCGACACCGGCATCGGCATGACAAAAGAGCAATTGCAGCAAGTTTTCCAACCTTTCACCCAAGCTGACGCCTCGACTACCCGCAAGTACGGCGGCACCGGTTTGGGACTCGCTATCAGCCAGCGCTTCTGTCAAATGATGGGCGGCAGCATTGAGGCCAGCAGCACCTTGGGCGCAGGCACCACTTTCACCGTGATCTTGCCCAAAGCCATCAAACAGCCGGAAATCCCCAACAAAGTCCGCGACAGCCCTAGCCCTCCGGACGCCCCCGCTATCGGCACGGTGCTGGTAGTTGACGACGACCCGATATCGCGGGATTTAATCCAACGCGCCCTCAGTCGCCAAGGACTGCACGTAGAAGTCGCCGGCGGCGGCGAGCAAGCTCTCCGGCTCGCTAAGCAACTACGGCCAGACGCGATTACCCTCGACGTGATTATGCCCGGAATGGACGGCTGGGCGGTACTCTCAGCGCTGAAGGCAGATCCTGACCTTGCCGAAATTCCCGTAATCCTGCTATCCTTTGTGGGCAACAAAAGCCTCGGCTTTGCATTGGGTGCCTCGGACTACCTCACCAAACCAGTGGACGGCAAACGGCTGGCTGCCTTGTTGAACAAGTACCGACGCGACCAAGACGGGGTTGCAAGTAACAATTTGACCTGTCAGATTCTCATTGTGGAAGACGACGTTGCCACGCGCGAACTACTGCGACGCATACTAGAAACACAAGGCTGGGCAGTAACGGAAGCTGACAGCGGACGCGCTGCTCTCGATCGGCTAAAAGTTGCTCGCCCGCACCTGATATTACTGGATTTGATGTTGCCAGAAATGGATGGTTTTGAGTTGATCGGGGAAATTCGTAAATCCCATTCGGGAGATCCTATACCGATTGTTGTGATCACGGGGAAAGACTTGACACCGGCCGAAAGCCAGCAGCTAAACGGCTACGTCGAGCGGGTGCTACAAAAGGGAGTCTACAGTTGCGATACTTTGTTGCGCGATGTTCGCTCTATAGTGAATGACAGGTTCGATCGCAGGTACGACTCGAAAGGCAAGGAGAACACCAATGGCTAAAATCCTGTTGGTCGAAGATAACGAAATGAATAGGGATATGCTTTCCAGGCGTCTGGCCCGCAAGGGACATGAGGTCTTTATTGCTGTTGACGGTGCTGAGGGGGTGTCGATGGCGCTCGCGAAGGTACCGGATTTGATTCTGATGGATATGAGTCTGCCTGTGCTCGACGGGTGGCAAGCAACGCAGCAAATTAAGGCGGCTCCTGAAACTAGCAGGATTCCGGTGATTGCGCTGACGGCTCACGCCATGGCGGGCGATCGTGAAAAGTGTCTTGCTGCAGGCTGCAATGACTATGACACTAAACCGGTCGAGTTTCCCCGACTTTTGGGTAAAATTGAAACTCTTCTGAAAGAGGCCCTGACATGAAAGGTGACGAGGGCAGCGTGCTGGTTGTTGACGACAATGAGGTAAACCGCGATTTGCTGGCCCGCCGACTTCAGCGTCAAGGCCATCTGGTGACTGTTGCTGAAGATGGTCTCCAAGCTCTGGAAATGTTGCGAAGCGATCCTTTTGATTTGGTTCTTCTAGACATTATGATGCCGCAAATGAACGGCTATCAGGTGCTGGAAAATCTGAAGGCGGACGAGAAGTTGCGCCATATCCCGGTGATTATGATTTCGGCGGTGGACGATATCGACAGTATCGTCCGGTGTATAGAGTTGGGGGCGGAGGATTATCTTTCTAAACCATTCAATCCGGTATTGCTCAAGGCTCGGATTAGCGCTTGTCTGGAAAAGAAGCGACTGCGGGATAAGGAACAGGCGTATTTACATGAGTTGGCTCAGGAAAAGGAAAAGTCCGAGCGTTTGCTGTTAAATATTTTACCGAAGGCGATCGCGCAGCGCCTGAAACACGGGGAAATTACGATCGCAGACAGTTTCGCTGAGGTAACAGTGATGTTTGCCGATTTGGTCGGTTTTACTAAGCTTTCGGCTCATTTATCGCCGGCCCAATTGGTGGAGTTGCTCAACGAAATTTTTTCGGCTTTTGACGAGTTGGCCGAGCGCTACGGACTTGAGAAAATTAAGACGATCGGCGATGCTTATATGGTGGTTGGCGGTTTGCCGACGCCCACCGAAGACCACGCCGAGTCGATCGCCGAAATGGCGCTGGAAATTCAAGCAGCAATGACTAAGATGCGTACCAAGGGAGGTCAGCCGCTCAGCATTCGCATCGGCATCCACACAGGCCCGGTAGAAGCTGGGGTAATCGGTACTAAAAAATTTACTTACGATTTGTGGGGAGATACGGTAAATACAGCTTCCCGGATGGAATCTCAAGGCGTCCCCGGCAGCATTCAGGTGACAGTTGCTACCTACGAACGCCTGCGGGGTAAGTACATTTTTGAGGAGCGCGGCGTGATTCCAGTGAAGGGGAAAGGCGATATGATGACTTATCTGCTTGTGGCCCGAAACGCTTAATTAATCATTGGGCATTGGGCATCGGGTATCGGTAACTAATATCAACAGTCAACAGTCAACAGTCAACAGTCAACAAATCATCAAATGAACGTAAATTCTAACCTTTTAATGTACGCCCAATGGGCGGGAATTCTGACAGTAGCTTTAGCTATTTTAACAGTTATAGCATTTATCTTCAAATGGGGTTTTCGCTTCCGATTGGTAGGAGTGACAAGCTTTATGGGCGTGATTGCTGCGAGTATATTCGGTCTGGGTTTGGGACTGTTTTCCCGTACAGAAATTCCGGGTGCGGTGCGCTATTCTTTAGTTTACGATACAGGCGGCGCTCAAACAGTAGTTACTGTGCCACCTACGATCACGGAATCGGAATTAGAAGCAACGATGCAGCAAGCGGCTGCGGATTTGTACTCTCCAGGGCGCTCTGGAAGGGGCAGAGACTACATGACAATCCGGGTTCGTACAGTGGTACATCCTGAACCTGGGCTGTCGCAGCCGCTATTTTTGGGCGAGGTGAGGCGATCGCTCGCGACTCGTTATGATGACAAAATGGCGATCGAAATCTTCCCCGAAAAAGTTGCTATTCTGAAAAAATATCAAGCTTAAAAGTAGTGATTGCTGGGTGCGCCATGTGCACCCAGCCTTTTGCATAGATTCGATCGCTCTTATTATAATTATCTGCGTTTATCCGTGTTCATCTTCCTTAAATCTGCGGTTGAGCCTATAAAAAACCAAAAATACTAAAAAAATTTATGACTCAAAATACAGAAAAACTACTAAAAGACCTCTACAACGCCTTTAACCCATCTTCTCCTTTGCCAGCAGGCGACCCGCAATATGTTGACTGTGGGGAAGTGCGAGGAGATGACAATATTACCCTAGACTTGGGCCTCAACATTGAGCGTTCAGAACCGATGACTTGCCAGTTGTATGCAGGACATCGCGGTGCTGGAAAATCAACGGAATTGCTGCGGCTACAGCAACACTTGAACAACAAAGGTTATTTTGTAGTTTATTTCGCGGCTGACGCGGAAGATATCAATCCCGAAGATACTGAATATACAGATATTTTGCTAGCTTGCACCAGACACTTATTAGAAGCAATTAAAGAGGCTGACTCCAAGCCTTTGCTCAATTGGATGAAAGACCGCTGGGACGATTTAAAAGATTTAGGGCTAACAGAAATATCTTTTGAAAAATTGAGCTTAGAGGCGCAAATTAGTCAGTTTGCCAAGTTGACGGCGAATGTGAGAACTCAACCGAGTCTGCGCCACAAAATCCGAGAAAAAGTTGAGCCCCAAACACAAACGCTGATTGATGCGCTAAATGAGTTTATTGGCGACGCTAAAAAAAAGTTGCCCAATAAATATTCGCAACTGGTAGCGATTGCCGATAATTTAGACCGGATTGTGCCATTTTCTGCGACAGACGCAGGAGGACGCAGCAATCTAGACCAAATTTTCTTAGACCGCAGCCAACAACTCCAAGCTTTAGATTGTCACGTGGTTTACACTGTACCGATTTCGATGGTGCATTCTAACCGCGCTAATGATTTAAGCGATAAGTACAATACTCCGCAAGTGCTGCCAATGATTCTGGTACAGAATCTAGATGGTAGCCCTCACCAACCGGGACTTGCTAAAATTAAAGAGTTGATTAAGAAGCGGGTGGAAAAAATAGATCCAAATCTATCTTTAGAAACAGGATTGTTTGATACCAAAGAAACCCTAGAACGGCTGTGCTTGATGAGTGGAGGTCACGTTAGGGATTTGATGAAGATGATGCGAGAAGCTGTGAATCAAACACAGAATTTGCCAATTACTGCCAAAGCGGCCCAAAGAGCAATCACGAAAGAGCGGAATGTCTACCGCAAAACTCCCGGACAAGATGAATGGTCAATTTTAGCAACAGTCTCTATTTCTCATCGGATAGTTAATGAAGAAAAGCACCGCAATTTGCTATTTAACCGCTGTATTTTGGAATACCGATATTTGGATGATGATGAAGAAATGCAGCCTTGGTATGATGTTCACCCGCTAATTAAAGGCATTCAGGAATTTAAGGAAGCAGTCGCCGCTCTACCTCAGCCATGAAACCAGAAGCAATTGATTGGGACGAAGATTTGCCACCAGCCGAACCGGAGGAAGAATATCTAACTCTGGTACGCACTCTCAAGCGGACAGATGGCTTTAACTTGTTGTTTGTGGAGTGTTCGCCGGCGGAGGGAGAACGCTGGATTACTAGAGTTAAAACAGATATTCCGCAGCAAAAGATTGAGGTTTTGCGGCTGGAAAAGTCGGTTTATGATTTTTACAATCTAATTGAAGAGTTGCCAAATCGCGATCGCATCAATGTCCTATTCGTCCAAGGTTTAGAATATTCACTTTATGAATACGAACAAGAGAAAAAGGATCTCGGCTGGGAAAGTAAGGATATTTACTCTTACAGTTGGCGGGGAGTGCCGCCTGTTTTAATTAATTTAAACCAGCAGCGAGAACGATTTCGAGATAATTTTAAAATCTGTTTTGTTTTTCTGTTGCCTAAGTTTGCTATTGATTATTTTATTCAGCGGGCACCTGATTTCTTTGATTGGCGATCGAGTCTATTTAAGTTGTCGATGGATGAAGAAAGCTTGCAAGCAGAATCAAAGCAAGCTTGTTCCCAAAGATGGAAGCGAGAAGATTATCTAACTTTGACTCCCCAAGAAAGGAAACGGGAATTGATGAGGATTCAAGCTTTAATTGATGAGGAGGGGCAAACACCAGAACAAAAAGCTGAATTGTTTCACCAACAGGCTTTCTTGTATCGCTTTACTGAAGAATACGCAAAGGCGCTCGCCTCCTACGACAAAGCCTTAGACATCAAACCAGATTATCACGAAGCC
>NZ_JAUBOY010000025.1:38222-38588 GCF_036700465.1 Microcoleus sp. T3_A4
TGGTTCAATCGGGGCATTGCACTGCGTAATTTAGGAAGATGGGAAGAAGCGATAGCCTCCTACGACAAAGCCTTAGACATCAAACCAGATTATCACGAAGCCTGGTTCAATCGGGGCATTGCACTGCGTAATTTAGGAAGATGGGAAGAAGCGATAGCCTCCTACGACAAAGCCTTAGAAATCAAACCAGATAAACACGAAGCCTGGTTCAATCGGGGCAATGCACTGCGTAATTTAGGAAGATGGGAAGAAGCGATAGCCTCCTACGACAAAGCCTTAGACATCAAACCAGATAAACACGAAGCCTGGTTCAATCGGGGCAGTGCACTGCCTAATTTAGGAAGATTGGAAGAAGCCATAGCCTCC
>NZ_JAUBOY010000025.1:38688-112505 GCF_036700465.1 Microcoleus sp. T3_A4
TACAACAAAGCCTTAGACATCCAACCAGATTCTCACGTTGCCTGGAACAATCGGGGCAATGCACTGCGTAATTTAGGAAGATGGGAAGAAGCCATAGCCTCCTACAACAAAGCCTTAGACATCCAACCAGATTCTCACGTTGCCTGGAACAATCGGGGCAATGCACTGCGTAATTTAGGCAGATGGGAAGAAGCGATAGCCTCCTACGACAAAGCCTTAGACATCAAACCAGATTCTCACGTTGCCTGGAACAATCGGGGCAATGCACTGCGTAATTTAGGCAGATTGGAAGAGGCGATAGCCTCCTACAACAAAGCCTTAGACATCAAACCAGATTCTCACGTTGCCTGGAACAATCGGGGGGGCTATGCACTGCTTAATTTAGGCAGATGGGAAGAAGCGATTGCCTCTTATTACGACAAAGCCTTAGACATCAAACCAGATTCTCACGAAGCCTGGTTCAATCGGGGCATTGCACTGCGTAATTTAGGCAGATGGGAAGAAGCGATTGCCTCTTACGACAAAGCCTTAGACATTAAACCAGATTATCACGAAGCCTGGTTCAATCGGGGCATTGCCCTGCGTAATTTAGGAAGATTGGAAGAAGCGGTTGCCTCTTACGACAAAGCCTTAGAATTCAAACCAGATTATCACGCAGCCTGGTACAATCGGGGCATTGCCCTGCGTAATTTAGGCAGATGGGAAGAAGCGATTGCCTCTTACGACAAAGCCTTAGACATCAAACCAGATGATGACGCAGCCTGGAACAATCGGGGCAATGCACTGGGTAATTTAGGAAGATGGGAAGAAGCCCTCTCTTCCTACGACAAAGCCTTAGAAATCAAACCAGATGATGACGCAGCATTTTATAATAAAGCTTGCTGCTATGCGTTACACAGTCAAATGGACAAAGCAATTCAGAATTTGCAGCAAGCCATCAATCTGAATCCTGACGAATACCGAGAAATGGCAAAAACTGACTCGGATTTTGACAGCCTGCGATCGCACACTCGGTTTCAAGCCTTGATTCAAGAATAGAGATTTGCCCTTGGGCGAGCCGGGTTTATGAGATTGTCGTTTTTAGACAATTATTGTTGGTAAAACCCGCGCTTACAGCATCAAAAAGACTTTTCAAACGAAGCTAGTACACACGATATGATAGAAGAATTAGTAGCGAGGTAAAAAATGACTCAACTAAATGTAACCGTAACTAATGACAGATTTCCCGAACTCATCGCCCAGGTCGAGGATACGGGAGAACGAAGTGTCATAGAACAGGAAGGAAGGGCGATGCTGCTATCATTACTTATGCAGACCTGAAGCGACTGGAAGCACTAGAAGCCACCCTAATTGACAAAGCAAAACTACAAGAATATGAATGGCTAAAAGCTGCGATCGCAAATCCAGCATTTGATTCCCTAAGAGACTCAGCGGAAGATATCTACACTTTAGCTGATGGCTTGCCCTTCCACGACCCTGCATGGATTAAAACAGTAGCGATCGAGCCTAATTTTGGTTCGATACTCGACCCAGAAGAAGACATTTATACCATAGCTGACGGTAAACCATTCCATGACCAATGGTAAGATATTCCTAGTACCGTTTCCCTATTAGGTAGGTGAAAATAGACAGCAATTTATACACTTAAATCTCGGTCGATTTACTTTGAAAATTACTTCTTAATCACATATAGACAAATCTCTAACTAAATGTCCTTGATTCGGATGAAGACGATGGCTAGTTTGACCGCAGCGTGGGCAAATCGCTGTTTTCTTTGATAATTTAACGGTGAAAATTAATGTTTCTGCCGTTTGTATTTCATTTTATACTATTACCCTAGGTAAATTTAGTATATGGTCATTAACCTATTCATAATTTATTTTTTCACACTTTTTCTGCACATTCCATTAACATTTGAGCAGCGGTAAGTAACGAAGACCCGACGTATTTTATATGTTTACTTATTTTAACATAGTTGGGTTTTTTCTCACCTAGTTACTTAGTCATATCAGTGAGCTTCCCTTCTCAACTTCACTGGAATCAGCAAATCCTAGGAAGCTGTTCACCGCTCAACATTTCCAGGAGGCGATCGACTCCTATTTTGCTGTTGAGAATGACAGATTTAGCGGGTTGCTCTCTCACCTCACCGATCGCACAAGCTGTTTTTGCGTCTCCTCTCTTTTCCTGATCAGCCTCCATAATCCCCCGTGCTCGTTCCGCATCGGAAGAGGGGACAAATGCGATGAATCGTCCTTCATTTGCAATATATAGCGGGTCGAGTCCCAAGAGTTCACAGGCTCCGCGAACATCCTCACGCACAGGAATTTTTCGTTCGTCAATGTTTATCGCTACATTTGCTGCTGATGCGATTTCATTCAGTGCACTGGCTAGCCCACCTCGCGTTAAATCCCGTAAGCAGTGAATTTCGATGTTCGCACTCAGAAGTTCACCCACTAAATCTGCTACAGGAGCTGAATCACTTTCAATGGTTGTTTCAAACTCCAATCCTTCACGCATTGCCATAATGGCAATTCCATGTCTGCCAACATCTCCACTCAGAAGAATGATATCCCCAGGTTGAACTGAGGTGGGATTAATTCTCTGGTTGTGTTCGAGAATGCCAACACCTGCGGTATTGATAAAAATACCATCTCCTTTTCCGCGATCGACCACTTTAGTGTCACCAGTCACAATCTTGACGTTGGCGGAATCAGCAGCTTGTTTGATAGATTGGACAACACGCCATAGCGTTTCCATCGGCAGTCCTTCTTCTAGAATGAAGCCCAAGCTGAGATAGAGTGGGCGTGCGCCTGCCATTGCTAGATCGTTGACTGTGCCATGAATGGCTAGCGAACCAATATCACCACCGGGAAAGAATAGAGGACGCACAACATAGGAATCAGTGGTGAAGGCGATGCGATCACTAGAGAGCGACAAGACAGCAGCATCATGTTGAACATCGTTTGGTGAGCCGAAAATCGGCAGAAACATCTGCTCAATTAACTGATGCATCAATCGCCCACCGCCACCGTGTGCGAGGAGTATGGTTGGGTACTGCTGAATTGGAATCGGACACGATAGGGTAAAGTTTTTAAGACCAGTCATGATGAATGTATGCCAAAGCTAGCTGAGGGTTACTGGCGATCGCTGTCGATAACGGTAGTAGGCAGCGCAGGCTCCCTCGGAGGAAACCATCGGTGCCCCTAAAGGATGTTCGGGAGTACAGCGAGTGCCGAAGGCTGGACAATCATGAGGTTTACGGATGCCTTGAAGGATGAGTCCGCTGATACATTCGGAGGAAACAGGCGGATGGGGAGATGGCGAGATAGGGAGGAGTCCTTTGTTGTGAACATCGAAGGCGGCATACTGTTCGCGCAGTCCTAACCCGCTTTGAGAAATCTCACCCAAGCCGCGCCAGCAGCGAGGGACAACTTCAAACACTTCCTCAATGAGATGCTGTGCTGCTTCATTGCCCTGTCTGCGAACCGATCGCGCATACTGATTTTCAACTTCTGCTGTGCCCTCTTCCAGTTGTTTGATGCACAAGTATATTCCTTGCAAAATGTCAATAGGTTCAAATCCCGTGACTACAATTGGAACGCGATACTTGGGCGCGATCGCTTCATACTCTCGATACCCCATTACCGTACAAACGTGCCCTGCCGCCAGAAAGCCCTGCACCTGGCACGTTGGAGAGGATAAAATCGCTTCCATTGCTGGAGGAACAAGCACATGAGACACCAGCAGTGAAAAGTTGGTCACTCCCTGTTGGTACGCTTGGTATACTACCATTGCGGTTGCTGGGGCGGTTGTTTCAAACCCAACTGCAAAAAATACAACTTGCTTGTCAGGATTGTTTTGAGCGATTTTCAGGGCATCCAATGGAGAGTAAACCATGCGGACATCGCCACCCAATGCTTTAACTGTGAGTAAATCAGAGGGACTAGAGGCGATATCGCTAATCGCCGATCCAGGCACGCGCAGCATATCTCCAAAGGAGCAAAAGATAACGTTCGGTAGGGCAGCTAGTGCGATCGCCTCATCAATAATCTCAGCCGATGTGACGCATACAGGACACCCCGGGCCATGAATTAAGGTGATTGTTTTGGGTAAAAGAGTATCAATGCCAAATTTAACAATTGAGTGAGTTTGTCCCCCACAGATTTCCATGATGCTCCAGGGACGGGTGGCGATCGAGGCGATCGCGTCAGCGTACTGCTGAGCAAGGTGGGCGTCCCGATATTCGTCAACAAATTTCATCCGTTCAATCCTCCTGCTGATAAACAACATAAGCCGTTTCAGCCAGTACAGGAGGTTTGGGTATGTAGGTTTGAATCGCTTTCATGTACTGCACCCGTTCAAACTCACTAGGATTCGGGCAGTAACATTGGCTCATGATGCCTTGCATTTCACGGACGGAAGTGTAATCGTGTTCTTGCATCCACTGCCGTAGTTCCTGTTCAATCTCCAGGAGATGGTTAATCCCATGCCGCAGCAGAGCACTCACAATCATTGTCACTTTTGCTCCTGCCATTAACATTCGCACCACATCAACCCCTTTCTGAATACCGCTTGTTGCTGCAAAATCAGCAGCAATGCGGCCATATAAGATCGCAATCCACCGCATCGGCAAACGCATCGCTTGAGGAGTGCTCAGAAGAACGTTGGGTTTAACTTCCAGTTCTTCCACATCAATGTCCGGCTGGTAGAAGCGATTGAACAACACCAGCGCATCTGCTCCTTCTAGCGCCAATCGGTCTGCCATATTCGCTAAATTGGTTAAATAAGGGCTGAGTTTCACGGCAACCGGAATTGTCACAACCGCTTTCACTGCCTTGAGAATATCCAAATATTGCTGCTCGATCGCTGCACCTGTGAGATGGATATCGGTAGGAATGTTGTAGATGTTGAGTTCCAGTGCATCCGCTCCAGCTTGCTCAATTTGACGGGCGTAGTTTGTCCAACCTCCTAAAGTCGAGCCATTGAGACTGGCAATGATGGGAATATTCACTCTCTCTTTGGCTTTGCGAATATGCTCTAGATAAAGCGCAGGCCCTACATGAAAAATTTCGGGTTCAGGAAAGTAGGTCAGTGCTTCAGCATAGCTTTCGGTACCCTGTTGCAGATGGTGGTGCATTGTCAACATTTCCTGCTCAATTTGCTCCTCGAAGAGTGAGTGCAGGACGACGGCTGCAGCTCCAGCATCTTCCATTCGCTTGATATTATCGATATCTTCGGTTAGAGGAGCGGCTGCACCAACCACCAGGGGCGATAGCAATTCCAATCCCATATAAGTTGTGGTTAAATTCATGATTTCTCCTTCTTACAATGCCTGAGAAGAATACCCAATTTCAGGGCGCACGGTTGTGCGCCCCTACAATAGTGTTTACTGGTTTGCAGGTTCTGACTGTTTGTCACTGTTGGGAGGAACAGAGTTTGCGTCGTGATGCCCGTTGGGTTGGCCCAGGTGCTGTGCAGCCAAGTACTGATACATTTGCCAACGAGTATTGACATCCGCTTGAGCGAGTTCTACTAACCGTTTCGCATCTTCTGGTTTAGTGCGAGTTAGCATCTTGAAGCGATTTTCGCTGTACATCGCCTGCTCAACCGATATCTTGGGCGATCGCGAATCCAAAATCAGTGGATTTTCACCCCGTTCAGTCCGACGCGGATCGTAACGATAGAGCAACCACCGCCCCGATTCGACTGCCGCCTTCTGCTGCTGCATTCCCGTTGTCATATCAATGCCGTGAGCAATGCAGTGCGAGTAGGCAATAATTAACGAAGGGCCATTGTAAGATTCCGCTTCCAGGAACGCTTTGAGCGTGTGTTCATCCCGCGCTCCCATCGCGACACTGGCAACATAGACATTGCCATAGGTCATTGCCATGAGTCCCAAATCTTTCTTGGGTGCAGGCTTACCTCCGGCGGCGAACTTCGCAACCGCACCTCTGGGTGTGGCTTTGGACATCTGCCCACCTGTATTGGAATACACTTCTGTATCCAACACCAGAATGTTGACATTGCGACCACTAGCAATTACGTGATCGAGTCCACCATAACCGATGTCATAGGCCCAACCGTCACCACCAATCAGCCAGACGCTCTTTTTGACTAGGTAATCGGCGAGGGATTTTAGAGTTTGGATTTTAGATATTAGATTTTGCTCTCCCTCTAACTGATTGCACCATTCCTCTAGGCGTTGCTTGAGGATAGCTACCCGTTCGCGTTGCTCGACGATATCGGCTTCGTCCTTTTGTTCTGCATTGAGAATGGCGGATGCTAAGTCAACCGGAATTGGGGAACTGCCATTCATACTGCTCGATAGCTCTTGTATGAGTTCTCTGGCATATTCCATTTGCTTGTCGATCGCGACTCGGAAGCCCAAGCCAAATTCTGCATTATCTTCAAATAGTGAGTTTGACCATGCCGGCCCGCGCCCTTCCGCATTGTGCGTCCAGGGGGTTGTTGGCAAGTTACCCCCATAGATAGATGAGCATCCTGTCGCATTCGCCACTAACATACGATCGCCAAACAGTTGCGATACCAGTTTGACGTAGGGCGTTTCACCACAACCCGCACAGGCACCGGAGAACTCAAACAACGGTTCCTGCATCTGTTGCTGAGCAATCTTGTGCAAATTCAGTTTGGTGCGATCGGGGTTCGCTAAGTTGAGGAAGAAGTCCCAGTTTTCCCGTTCCTGTTCTCGCAAGGGTAACTGAGGAGCCATGTTAATTGCTTTCTTCCTGGGTTCGGCCCTGTTCTTTGCCGGACAAACATCGACACAAATCCCGCAACCCGTGCAGTCTTCAGCCGCCACTTGAATCGTAAATTTCAGGTTCGTCCAGTCATGGTCTCTGGCATTGGCACTCTTAAACGTTTCCGGTGCAGTTTCTAGTGCTTCTGGTTCATACACTTTGGAGCGGATTACGGCATGGGGACACACCATCACGCATTTGCCGCACTGCACGCACACATCAGCATCCCACACCGGAATTTCCTGGGCAATGTTGCGCTTCTCCCATTTGGAGGTACCACTCGGATAAGTGCCATCAATCGGCAACGCACTTACTGGAAGATCATCTCCCTGCCGTGCCATCATCTTGCCGAGTACGTCTCGAACAAAAGCTGGGGCAGTATCGGGAACCGGGGAGGGCGCTGATCCTACCTGAGTGGGAATAGCAGATTGTTGATAATTCTGATACTCGACTTCGTATAGATTATCCAGCGTGCGATCGACCGCTTTCAAATTCATTTCAACAATCGCCTCACCCTTCTTGCCGTAAGTCTTGCGGATAGATTGCTTGATGCGTGCGATCGCTTCTTCACGGGGCAACACGCCTGCAATGGCAAAGAAACAAACCTGCATCACGGTGTTGATGTGCCTGCTCATGCCTGTCTCACGCGCCACCTGAGAAGCGTTAATGACGTAGCATTTCAACTGCTTCTCAACAATTTGCGCCTTCAGACGCTCTGGTAAACGCATCCAGGTTTCTTCTGGATTGTAGGGACTATTGAGCAAAAAGATAGCTTCCGGTTTTGTAGCATCCAGCAGATCGAATTTCTCGACAAATTCCCATTGGTGGCAAGCGACAAAATTCGCACTGCTAACCAGGTAAGTTGAACGAATTAGTTCTGGGCCAAAACGCAAATGGGAAACCGTAACAGAACCAGATTTCTTGGAATCATAGACGAAGTAACCCTGAGCATAATTGTCTGTTTCTTCGCCAATGATTTTGATCGAGTTCTTATTTGCGCCCACTGTCCCATCGGAACCCAAACCATAGAAAATTGCTCGTACTACGTTATCGGGTTCAGTGGAGAAGCTGGGATCGTAGTTTAGTGATGTATGGGTGACATCATCGTAAATGCCAACGGTGAAATGATTTCGTGGCTGGTCACTTGTCAAATTATCAAATACAGCCTTCACCATTGCAGGGGTGAATTCTTTAGACGAGAGACCGTAGCGACCCCCGACTACCTGAATAGTCCGACGGTTGCTTTCAACTAGCGCACTCAGGACATCAAGATATAATGGTTCACCCGTGCTGCCTGGTTCTTTCGCGCGATCGAGTACAGCGATCGCTTTTACACTTTCGGGCAGTGCAGCAACAAATTGACTGACACCAAATGGTCTGTACAAGCGAACTTTCAGTACACCTAGTTTTGCACCGCGAGCATTCAGGTAATCCACCGTTTCATGCACGGTTTCACAACCCGAACCCATCAATACAATTGCTTGTTCCGCTGCTGGATCGCCGTAGTATTCGTAGAGTTGATACTGTCTCCCTGTTAGTTGTGCGAATTCATCCATCGCCTGCTGTACGATACCTGGACAGGCGTTATAGAATGGGTTAACCGTTTCCCGCGCTTGGAAATAAACGTCCGGATTTTGGGCTGTACCGCGAATCACTGGGCGATCGGGTGTCAAGGCGCGATCGCGATGCGCCAATATCAGTTCATCGGGAATGAAAGCGCGTAACTCGTCATCAGATAGCAGTTCTACTTTTTGAATTTCGTGGGACGTGCGGAAACCATCGAAGAAGTGGAGGAATGGAATACGAGATTCCAGCGTGGCACGAGTGGCGATCGCCGCTAAATCTTGCGACTCTTGCACCGAGGCTGAACAAAGCAACGCGCCACCCGTTCCTCGAACTGCCATTACATCACTGTGATCGCCAAAAATCGAAAGTCCCTGTGCCGCTAGCGATCGGGCCGCAATGTGAATCACCGCAGACGTTAGTTCACCCGCAATCTTGTATAAATTGGGAATCATCAGCAGCAAGCCTTGGGAAGCCGTAAACGTTGTAGTCAACGTTCCCGCCTGCAACGCTCCATGAACCGTTCCGGCTGCGCCTGCCTCACTTTGCATTTCCACAACCGAGGGAACAGTTCCCCACACGTTAGGCTGTTCAGCAGATGACCAGGCATCCGCCCATTCCCCCATCGTTGAAGCCGGTGTAATAGGATAAATTGCGATAACTTCACTGAGTCGGTAGGCAACGCGAGCAACAGCTTCGTTACCGTCTATCGTCACAAAAGTTTTTAATAGCATTGCCCAATCCTCTTTTTGTGGTTACAGGCATTCAGTTTGTTCGTTGTTAGCAAGCTGACATCTTGCACCTATCTCAATAAGCTTCGTTCGTGTAGGGTGAGAAGTGCCTCGGACACCCTGAAAAGCTAGCAATAGGGTTGGTAGGCAAAGATATGCCTGCTGTAGCGCGTAACAAATTACCAATGAAGCCCAAATAGGGTGTAATTACACCTGTTAGCATCTGAACTAGCGTATGGTACATAGCGTGATCAGCAGCAATTTGTCCGCATTCGTGCCCAATTACAAAACAGGCTTCTTCTTTAGAAAAAAACTGGCACAGCCCAGGCGAAATATAAACTAAGGCATCTTCATCTGTCCCTACAGTGTAGGCGTTAAAAAAGTCACCACCTTGCCTCGTGACTGCATGGGGCATGGGGATTTCGAGAGTTTTTGCACAATGAGACAACACCTCGAACAAGTCAGGGAAAGATTTTTGATCGATAAAGACACTACTAGCCAGTTCATGCCCAAACTGTAAGCTGACTACAGCATCCATAGCCTTGTTAATGACAGTTTTGACTGCTGTAGAATTCAATGTACGAATAATCCATTGGTCTACTAGATGTGCGTACACAGGTGCGGCGGTTATGCCCAATAGCCTACCTGTGGCAGAGTGCTGAATGTATCCTTGGAAACCTAAAGAAGTTTGGTCTAAGTATTTGAGAACCATTTTCTTTACTTGTTTAAATTGATGAAATTTTATCTTATACTAATAAATTATCACACTTGCAAAGTATACTCTTTTAATTAACGCTAAAATTTACTTTTCTTAACTGTATGTGATGGACAAATAATCTATTCATAAAAAAGCAATAAAATTAACAATAAAATTTACTTTTCTTAATTATTTGCTATGAACAAATAATATTATTTCCGGTTACACTCCTTATGATGTTGACGGTTGACAGTGGACAGTGGACAGTGAACAGTCAACCGTCAACAGTGAACAGCGAACTGGAATTTACTATTCCGATGCTAACGGATTTGATATAATCTCTTCACATACAGTCAATAAAACAACAATATTATTGTTTTATTGACTGTATGTTAACTGGCGATGGTTAAAATTGAAACTGATTCAAATAAGTTAAAGTTTCTTCTGCTTCTTCGTGGTCAACAATACTGAGTGCAAAACCCACATGCACAATGACGTACTCACCAATTTTTACGTCTGGTACATAGGCGAGGCTAACTTCTTTGATAATGCCGCCAAAGCTGACTTTACCTGTGCGCCAGAGCGAGGAGTTTCCATTGCGCTCTGAATTTTCCTCAATACCGATTACTTTACCGGGTACGGCAAGACACATTTTCACGCCCTCCTGATTGATTTTGCAAAGCTCGTAATGCAGCCATAATTTGTCCAGCCGCAATGCCTCCATCATTGGTTGGAATTCGGTGATGCCAATAAACTGAGAAACCCTCTGTATTGAGTCGAGCGATCGCACGTTCTAGTAAATAACGATTTTGAAAACAACCGCCCGTTAACACAATTTGTTCAACACCGACTCGGTTAGCGATCGCCACCATTCCCTCGATTAACGTGTTGTGAAACTTTGCGGCAACGATTTCTTGAGAAATCTGCCCGTGAATGTCATCGAGAATGGCATTGAGCATCGGTGAATAATCGAGAATCATAGAAGAGTGTACAGGACACAGCAACTCATACGGATAAGCTTCATCCGTCTTGAAACCATTAGTCGCGAACTCGATTTGCATCGCGGCTTGCCCTTCAAAACTGGCTTGTTGACACAACCCCAACAAGGCAGCGATCGCATCAAACAAGCGTCCGGCACTCGACGTTTTTGGAGTATTCAACCCTCGTTGCAACATGGTCTGCAAGACTTTAAGTTCTTGCTTTGAGAAGGATTGAAGAGGGGCTAACTCCGACATCTCAAACGCCCGATTTCCAAAGCATTCGTAGAGCAATCCCAACGCGCATCGTCGAGGTTCTTTGACTGCCTGTTCCCCTCCAGGTAATGAGAACGATCGCAGATGAGCCGTTCGTTCAAATCCGTTTGCTAGGATGTTGAGAAACTCACCTCCCCAAATCGTCCCGTCTAAGCCATAACCCGTTCCATCCCAGGCAATTCCCAACACGGGGGGTTCCAGTTGATTGTCCACCATGCAAGATAGGACATGAGCATAGTGATGCTGCACTGGAATTACGGCTGTAGAAGTACGAAAGGCTGATGGCAGATGGCAGAGGGCAGAAGGAAAGCGTTTCTGTTCAGTTGCCTGCTTGCTCTCTGCATTCACTTCAATTAAAGCATTGGCAAATTGAGTCGAGTAGTAGTCTGGATGAGCATCACAAGCGATCGCAGTGGGCTGAACCTCATAGATATTAAGTAGATGGTGAATCGCTTCTTGAAAGCGATCGATTGTTGATAAATTATCGAGATCGCCGAGATGCTGGCTCATCAAAATTTGATGATTGAGATACAGCGCAACGGTATTTTTTTGATGAGCGCCAACAGCGAGGATGACGGATGAATTATGAGAGGTTGATTTCGATGGCGGTGTAATTGGAAAGGGAGCATAGCCTCTGGCACGACGCAGAACGATTGGTCGATCGCAAACTACCCGCACGATGGAATCGTCAACAGGACGAGCGATCGGGCGATCGTGAACTAAGAACAAATCGGCAATATCCTGTAATCGGTTCAGCGCATCCAATTCATCCGTACAAATCGGTTCGCTAGAAAGATTTCCACTCGTCGCGACAATCGGAAAACCGAGTTCCGACAGTAAGAGATGATGCAACGGTGTATACGGTAGCATCACCCCTAAATAGGGATTGTCGGGAGCAACCGAGGGAGCAATTGTAGATTTGAGATTTTGGATTTTGGATTGAAGGAGAAGGATTGGTGCTTCGGAAGAACGCAGCAATTTTTCTTCCTCTTCAGAAACCTGACAGTGTTCGCGGATTAGCTCTAATGAAGGATACATTAACGCAAGCGGCTTATCAGGCCGCCGTTTGCGATCGCGGAGCGTTCTCACGGCAGTCTCATTGCTGGCATCCACAACCAGATGAAATCCGCCTAATCCCTTAATTGCCAGAATTTTACCCTGACGAATAGCATTTGCCGTTTGCAGCAGTGCCTCATCATGGCTTGCTAACGTCTTACCTTGACGATCCCAAAGTTCTAAATGGGGCCCACAAGTCGGGCAAGCGTTTGGTTGAGCGTGAAAGCGTCGATCCAGAGGGTTCTCGTACTCTGCATGGCACTCCGGACACATTTGAAATAGCTGCATCGTGGTATTAGGGCGATCGTAGGGAAGCGATCTCAAGATGCTGAAACGAGGGCCACAGTGCGTACAGTTGGTGAAGGGATAGCGATAGCGACGGTTGGCAGGATCGTCAATTTCGTGCAGACAGGCTGGACAGGTTGCGAGATCGGGCAGAATCAGTGCCGATTTAGGAGTGGCGATTGAGGAATCAGCCGCATCTGATGGATGAATGTCAAAGTCGGTGTATCCTGCAAGGCTCCTCCACTGAGCTTCTATGTGCTGTAAAAAGGCATGGGGCGGTTTGTCTTGATCGAGTCGTTTCTGGAAAACCTGAAGCTGTTCGATAGTACCCTCAATATCGATCGAGACTCCGCGATCGGTATTTTTCACCCAGCCCACAACCCCCACGTCTTTTGCTAAGCCGTAAACGAATGGGCGAAAGCCGACTCCCTGCACAATGCCTTCTACAGTCAAGCGCAGCCGACGTTTGGTTGAGTTTTGTATAAACTCTGATACTGTGGTCACCATAGCCGCTTCTCCTGATGACTTGCACAGACTATTGAATTGGCAGTTTCCAGGTAGCTATACCAGGCTTCCATTCCCTGTCCAGTTCGAGCAGAAACTTCAAAGAGTGTTGCTTGGGGTGCGACGCGCTGAATGTTAGCAATAGCCGATTCTCTCTCGAACCCCACGACTTCTGCAATGTCAATTTTGTTAATCAGAACGACATTTGCCGTTTTGAACATTGTGGGATACTTTAAAGGCTTATCCTCACCTTCCGTCACGGATAGCAACACAACTCGCATCGCTTCGCCTAAGTCATAGCTAGCCGGACAGACTAAGTTACCCACATTTTCAATAATCAACACATCCAGAGCATCTAGATCGAGCTTCTGCATTGCCCGTGACACCATATCTGCTTCTAGATGGCACGCATTCCCGGTGGTAATTTGCACGGCGGGCGCACCAGCACGGCGTAAGCGTTGAGCATCATTGTCTGTTTCTAAATCACCCACAATCACACCAATTTGTAAGGGGTGTTGCAGGGATGTTAATACGCGACTGTTCAAATCCTGCACCATTCGCTCAATCAGTGCTGTCTTCCCCGAACCGGGCGAGGACAGAATGTTGAGTGCCAGCACCCCTTTTGCCTGAAAATATCCCCGATTGCGTTCTGCTAAGCGATCGTTTTTCGACAACAGGGATTCATGAATAGCAATGGTGTGTGAAATGTGCGATCGCTCATGCGGATCGTGATGGTGTCCTTTTCCATTACCCGTGAAATCCGGGTGAGGATGTTGATGCTCATGTCCGCGATCGTGAGAATGAGAATGTTCGTGCAGATGGGAATCTTCGTGATGAGTAACCCCATCAATCGCAACTGCTCCAACCTGGCTGCAACCACAATCTTGACACATACTAAGAAACCTCCAGCGAAGTAAGTTCGAGTTCTCTACCCTGACGGATTTCAGTGCAGAATTGATGGCACTCAGGACACTCGTAAATCCAATCATAAGGTTGAAATTCACGTTGGCAATTTGGGCAATAGCAAATGGCTGGAATGGAATCAATGCTGAGTTGGGCGTGTTCAGCAATGGTTCCCTGTGTCACAACATCAAAGGCAAAGGCTAAAGCTTCTGGCTCCACTCCCGACAATTGACCAATACGTAGTGTCATGCGGTCAATTTGAGCTGCACCCTCACGTTTCGCGTACTCCAGAGCAATATCTAGTGTGTTTTGCATGATGCCAACTTCGTGCATATCAATTAGGAAGTGAAGGGGAAAAGGAAAAGGGGCAGTATCAAATAGTTTTCATGATAATCTCCTTTTGAGTTGGTTAAAACTCAGTTTTCAAAGGGTTTTATCATAAGTAGTAATCCTTCTGCTGCTCTGTTGAGAAACCAGTTGTTTAATCTTTACTAAAGCCAAGTCAACGTTCTTTCGTGTAACGGGAGAAAGGGTTTCTCCAAAGGAAAAGTTAACGGCTGGAATCAAAATTTGGTAAGCAGTAGGAATAGCTTTATACAGGGAACAGGTTAAAGCAAGCATCGATCGCGGATCGGCATAGTGTCCTGTAAAGCTGGCTGCATAATTTGGTCTGAGTTGTTCGATTTTGACCTCTGATAGTGTTGTAGTAACCACATCTACAAAAATGACGGTCTTCGCCTGTGCGATCGCTTCAGCTAAGTCTGGTGTAAGCTGATGTACAGCGAGCGATCGCACATCATTAAAATTCCACTGGGCAACAGTTTCGGCAACCTGATAACCGGCTCCATCGTCCCCCCGAATTGTGTTGCCATAGCCAATGATGAGATAGCTAATTTTTTTGTTGTCAGTAATATTCAAAAACTACCTCCTTTGCTTACTCAGCGGTTCAGATTCTCGACTGCTCTAAAGAAGTCGGGAATCTCGTTTTCAGCCTCTAGAAATTTCGTTCAATATCGTTCCATCTGGTGCAACCAGTTGAACGTGTAAAGGCATTTGACCAGCCGCATGGGTGGAGCAAGATAAACAAGGATCGAAGCAGCGAATTCCTGCTTCAACACGATTTAGCAAGCCTTCGGGAATTTCATTGCCGTTGCTATTGCCATGAATATATTGTTTGGCGATTTGAGCAACAGTTTTGTTCATTGCTAGGTTGTTTTGTCCAGTCGCAATGATCAGATTGACCTTTTCAATCAAACCATTTTCATCAACTTTGTAATGATGGAACAAAGTACCGCGTGGTGCTTCGCTAACTCCGATCGCTTCGAGTTGATTCACCCCACCATGAGCGCGAATTCGATTGGATAGAATATCTGGATCGTCCATGAGGGCTTGGATTTTCTCCAAACAGGCCAGGATTTCAATCAATCGAGCATAGTGGTAAAGGAATGAAGACGTGGCAACCCCACCAGAGCGATCGCGAAACTCATTTAACTCCCGATCGGCGGCTTCTGTACCGATGTAATTACACACATTGAGTCGAGCCAGTGGCCCAACTCGATAGATGCCATCGGGATAGCCTAAGGGCTGGTAGTACGGGAATTTCAGGTACGACCATTTCTCAACGGCTTCGCCTAAGAATTCCTGATAGTTATCTTCGCTCAGGTTGTCAGCAATAATATTGCCTTGACTATCAGTAAAGCGGAGATGCCCACCGTAGTGTTCCCATTCACCATCTTTGCCAACAAGTCCCATGAATAACGAAGGGAATTCACCAAAGATGTTCACTTCATCTTTGAGTTGACCATCAATCATGCCTTTGAATAGCCCCAAAGCCAGATTGATAGTTGCCAATGATTCGGGCAAGCGATCGCAAATCCACTGTCTGCTTTCTTCCGAAAGAGGCGATCGCACCCCTCCCGGCACCGTCCAAGCCGAGTGAATCTTGCGTGCGCCCAAGAGTTCGATGATATTTTGTCCAAATTGCCGTAGCCGGATTCCAGCTCTTGCCAGATCGGGATTGGCTTCAATCAAACCAAACACATTCCGTTTGGCGGGATCGCTATCCCAGCCCAACAAGAAATCGGGACTACTGAGATGAAAGAATGAAAGGGCATGAGATTGAGTAATCTGTGCCAGGTTCATCAATCGTCGCAGTTTCTCTGCAGCAATCGGAATTTTAACTGCCAGAATTTTGTCCCCAGTCTTCGAGGATGCTAGCAAGTGACTCACCGGACAAATGCCGCAAATCCGAGCAGTAATGCCTGCCATGTCTGTGAAAGGTCTGCCTTCACAAAACTTTTCAAATCCCCGATATTCCACGACATGAAACCGAGCATCTGAGACTTCACCCGCCTCATCCAGAAAAATTGAGATTTTAGCGTGTCCCTCAATGCGTGTAACAGGATCGATGACAACAGTCTTCATAGCACCTCTCTCTTCTAGTGGGCTGTCAGTAGTCCGTTTTCATTTGCACCTAACCATCAACCATTACCCAAACTTAATCATGTCTCGCCCTTCCATGCGGGGTTTTTCCCCTTTGAGCAGAGGTTCAAGGGTTGCTCGAATGCGCTCAGCCGATGGCGGACATCCTGGCATATAGATATCAACTGGAACAACCTGATGCACGGGCAAGACGCGATCGAGCAATTCCGGTACAATTCCTGGCTCGTGAGGCAGTTGCCGCCCCGTATCTGCCAATTCGATATAAGCGCGTTTGAGGACGGATTCAGTGCCCCCCAACATATTTCGCATACCAGGAATGTTTGCCGTGACGGCACAATCCCCAAAGGAAATTAGGATTTTGGTGCGTTGTCTGACTTGGTGGATCAGTTCCAGATTGGCTTCGTTGGCAACGCCTCCCTCCACCAGACAAACCTCAACATTTTCGGGATAGTCCTTGAGATCCGATCCAACGGGACTATAAACTACATCCACCTGCTGAGCGAGTTCAATCAACCACTCGTCTAAATCCAAAAACGACATGTGGCAACCGGAACAGCCTGCTAACCAAACGGTGGCAAATCTTATCTTGTCCATTCTTTTTTCTCCCGTGCCCTCACCAAAAATTCCAGCTTGTTGCGATCGCGTTCTTTCTCGCCAGTCGTGTCGCCTTTACGGAAAATCGATCCAGTGGGACAGGCATCGACACACTTCCCGCAGGAGGTACAGGCATCCACTGCGCCCCAAGGCTGATTCAATCCAGATACGATGTAACAATTCTCGCCCCGTTGTGCGACATCCCACACATGGGCTCCCTCAATCTCATCGCAGACGCGCACGCAACGAGTACAGAGGATGCAACGATTGTGGTCGATACTAAATAGCGGATGGGAATTATCGACTTTGCGATCGGGGAAACGATACGAGAAGCGAGAATGATCCATTCCCACTTCAATGGCAACATCCTGCAACTCGCAATTACCATTCGCTACACAAAAGGAGCAGACATGATTGCCCTCGGCAAATAGCAACTCAACAACCATGCGACGGTAGTCTTGCAGCTTGGGCGTGTTGGTAGAAACCTCCATCCCCTCAGCTACCTGAGTGACGCACGCAGGCAACAGCTTCGGTGTTCCTGCAATTTCTACCATGCACAGACGGCAAGCTCCGATATCTGTGACACCATCAAGGTGACATAGTGTAGGAAGGGCAACTCCAGCCTCTCTTGCCGCTTGCAGGATGCTTGCGCCCTCTTCGATCGCTACATCAATCCCATCAATTTTGAGCGTTTTGACAGACATACACACCTCACGAAGATTGCGAAACGGTGACTTTGCCGTTGTGTTCGACTGGAGATTGCAGCAAATCCAAATACTCTTGTTTGAAGTATTTCAACGTGCTGAGTACAGGATTTGGAGCCGTTTGACCCAACCCACACAGGCTCATCTCCTTAACCATGTAGCAGAGGGCTTCTAGCTGATCCAAGTCTTTCTGCGTCGCCTGGCGGTTCGCGATCTTATTCAACAGCTCATAAAGCTGAACCGTTCCCGCACGGCAAGGAATGCATTTACCACACGATTCATCCCGGCAGAATTCCATGTAAAACCGAGCAACTTCCACCATGCTGGTGTCTTGATCCATCACAACCATCCCGCCCGATCCCATCATGGAACCGACAGCCATGAGCGAATCATAGTCAACTGGGGTATCCAGTAACGAGGCAGGAATACAACCACCGGAGGGGCCGCCTGTTTGTACCGTCTTTACTACTCCATCGGGAATCCCGCCTCCCATTTCTTCCACAATTTCTCGCAGAGTGATTCCCATCGGGACTTCAATCAATCCGTTGTTACGAATCTTCCCAGTCAGGGCAAAAATCTTGGTTCCTTTACTTTTTTCAGTGCCGATACTGGCATACCAAGCCGATCCCTGACGAATGATGGGAGAAATATTGGCAAAACTTTCCACGTTATTGATCAAGGTTGGACATCCCCACAAGCCTTTTTGAGCTGGGTAAGGGGGGCGAGGACGTGGGCTACCTCGTCCGCCCTCGATCGATTGGATTAAAGCTGTTTCTTCACCGCAGACAAATGCTCCGGCACCAATCCGAATATCAACTTTGAAATCGAAGGGAGAGTCAAAAATTTGTGTGCCGAGGAGATTGTACTTCTTGGCTTGTTGAATTGCCTTTTGCAGGCGTTCAATGGCGAGGGGATATTCCGCTCGAACGTAGAGATATCCATGATTGGCGCCAACGGCATAACCGGCGATCGCCATGCCTTCTAAGACTAAATGGGGATCGCTCTCCAAAACGCTGCGATCCATGAATGCACCGGGGTCGCCTTCGTCACCATTGCAGATGACGTATTTCTGATCTCCCGATACTTTGGCCACCGTTGCCCACTTGAGCCCTGTGGGATAGCCACCGCCACCCCGTCCCCGCAAGCCACTCTTACTGATTTCCTCTACAACTTGGGCAGGGGTCATGTCATAGATGGCTTTGTACAACGATTGATAACCACCAACGGCTATATATTCCTCAATCCGTTCTGGATCGATTTTGCCGCTATGTTCCCGCACAATCCGCATTTGTCGAGCAAAAAAAGGATGCTGGGTATCGCCTTGGATGGGTTTGGCTGTCCCGCCATTGAGAGCATCAATGATGCTGGCGGCTTCTTCGGGCTTAACTTCTTCGTAGAGCGTGTTATTGGGTTCAATTTCTACTAGGGGGCCTCGTCCGCAGAACCCCATGCAACCTACACCAATGACTTCAACGCGATCGCTCAATCCGTGCTCTTTCACTGCGGTTTGCAGATTGGCTTGCACACCCAAAGAATTGGCAGCACGGCATCCCGTCGATGTACAGCAGTTGATACGAATGCTCTTTTGGTGCGATCGCTCCTGCTCAGCAATTTCCAATAATTCTGTTAAATTCATACTGAACCTATCTCCTCTCCGTTACGGCTTATCTGGGTTAGGTTATTCTTTCAATTCCAAGAGGCTAGGATATGGGGGCTTTAGGTCAGGCTTCCCAGGTGCGAATACGAGCCAGTACGGTTTCCGGCTCCTGTTTACCTGCCACAGTGCCATCGAAAACAACGGCTGGAGCAATACCACATGCTCCCAAACAGCGAGCTGCTATTAGTGAAACGTTGCCATCTGGAGTTGTCTTGCCCCTTTCGATCCCCAGTTCTTTTTCCAATGTTTCCATTACTTTATTGCTACCTTTGACGTAGCACGCTGTTCCCAAGCAAACGACGCAGGTGTGAGCACCACTGGGTTTGAGAGAAAACAGGTGATAGAACGTTGCAACTCCGTATACTCGACTCAACGGCAGTTTGAGTCCCTTAGCGATGTAGATCAGGACATCTTCTTCCAGATAGCCAAAGGCTTCCTGTGCCTTATGCAGCACTTCAATTAAGGCATCTGGTTTGTACTGATTCCGCTTCATGGTCATATCCAATGCTTTAAAGCGGCGATCGCCACTGGCATGACTCTTGGCAGAAGGAGATTTCGCAGGGGATGCAACGCCAGCAACGGTCGAACGGGGTTGGTCTTGAAGAGGTGGGTAAGGCATATTAATTAACCCTCAATTACAGCAACTTCAACCTTTTGTAATAATCCCTAATTAAAATTTAAGCTCCTTAGAGGCTTGCTACTTTTGCAACATTTGTATTGCTTAACTTTCTTTGCTACAAACTTTTAGCCTTCTAAACCTATCTTATGATGTGACAAGTCATGAAGTGAGAAATCACATAAATTTCTTCACAACTTGTCATGACTTTGCCCAGGGGAGCACTTCATGCCAAATCCGCTATAATAGCCCGCTTTTTCTTTCCAGTCGTAGAGACGCTCCGCTGGAGAATCTTCCACAGATTGGTGATAACGGGCATCCAGGGGAATCGCCAGCTAGGGCTAGAGCATCGGTTCAGTATGCGGTCTTGACAAAACAGACTGGAAATGATAAGTGAATTGAGAAGCCTGTTAAATTCTCACAATCAGGAAGAAGAAAGAAACCTTATGCGTCCTCCCTTATGGCATCCTCCAATTGAACTCTCGGCTCTCCTGAACTTATGGTTATAAGTTTATCTAATGAGAGAAGCAAGCTAATACGCGATTTTTAAAATTATTAAAATTAGACAAGCCATATCCTTGCTGCATTATCAACTTAATTCGATTGTTGATTCCTGACATAACTCCACTTGTTGTGCAATTCCGAAAGTAGTTGCAAATCCCCTCAAAATGAGTTTTAATTATTGATGCAAATCTCAAAAATACTTCTGCATGATTTAACAATTTCATAATTTATTTTTTCACACTTTTTCTGCACATCCCATTAAAATTTGAGCAGCGGTAAGTACCGAAAAACCAAATTGAGCAAGCGATTCAGAATTTGCAGCAAGCCATCAATCTGAATCCTGAGAAATACCGAGAAATGGCAAAAACGGACTCGGCTTTTGACAGCATTTGATCGCATACTCGGTTTCAAGCCCTGATTCAAAGATAGATAAACAGAGTCCAAATTTCCTGGCTAAATCTGGATTCTATAAAGCTTACAAGCACTTTCAAAAATAGTACAATTAAACTTAAACGACTTACAGGCTCAGACGAAAGAAACCGGGTTTTTGCCGAATCTGCGAGCTGTAACGCGTCTTTTCGTAAAAAACCCGGTTTCTGGCCACTCATGCGTAAGTCCTGAATTAGATACTTCTCGGAGACAAACACTATGCAAGTCACAACCGAAGAAATCATTTATCCTTCCAGCGACGGTCAACCAATGGCAGACAGCACAATTCAATATGAATTAATTGTCAAAATCAAAGAAGGTTGCGAATCGCTGTTTAAAGAGGACCCAAACGTTTTTGTAGCCGCCGATTTACTGTGGTATCCCGTTGAGGGCAGACCTGAGATTTCTCAAGCACCTGATACAATGGTGATATTTGGCAGGCCAAAGGGCGATCGCCTTTCCTACATACAATATCGAGAGGATAATATTGGCCCTCAAGTCGTCTTTGAGATTCGCTCCCATAACGACAGCAACACTAAAATGAATAAAAAACTTTCATTTTACCAGCGTCATGGAGTTGAGGAGTATTACCTTTACGATCCACAAAGAAATGAGTTGGAAGGTTGGCAAAGATTTGAGGGCAATTTAGAAGTTATTGAGCCGATGGAGGGATGGATTAGTCCGAGATTAGGTGTGCGATTTGAGTTGGGAGAAGATGGGTTAGAAATTTATCGGCCTAATGGAGAAAAGTTTCTTTCCTATGCGGAATTAGAAGAAGAGAGGTTATTAGATCGTCAGCGCCTACAACAAGAATCTCAAAGGGCCCAACAAGCAGACCAAAGAGCTCAACGTTTAGCTGCTAAACTGCGCGAATTGAACATCGATCCAGATAGCATTTAACGAATAAATGCTAAGAAACCTGGTTTGTTTGAGAAATCGGGTTTCTGGCGATCGCGGTTGTTTGTGGTTTTAAGGTAATCCTGTCAGCCCGATCGCCCTTTCCTCTTTTCTACGCAGTCATATAAAAAAATAGTATTAATCTATAGCTGGTAAAAGTATAGTCATTTATAGGCATGGGAGGCTTCAAGTCCCTCCCCCTTCACTTTTACCTTGAGCGGATTAACCCGCCTCGGCTGAACTACGCAGCTCCCTATCCCATCGCTGAAGGCATTTGGGATTGCTTTTCTGAGGATATTGTACGCTGCATTCACATCGGAATTAATTAGCTGACCAACCGATGTTTTGTACAAACCCCGCTTAATTCGCTTACCAGTAAACACAGGCTCTTTTTCGGTTTTTCCATAAACAGGAATTGGGTCTAAACCTAAAAAACTGGAGCGAGATGTGTAGGATTCTTCCTGCACAATTACATTGATTCCCGCCAACCGAGCTTTGTACTCCAACATTTCAATTAATCGAGAGTGAGGAATACTAACAAAGTTTTGGTTGGTTTGCTTCCCTAGATCAATTTCTGTTTTCCACTGCGCGTTCTTGCCAATTACTAGCGTCCCAATCTGCTTGGTGAGCAAAAGGTTAATAATTAGACGGCTAGCATGATGCAAATAATTATCAACTTTTTGGTGGCGACAGCGGGTTAAGCGCTGAATGCGAGGCGAAGTTTTTCGACTTCCTTTTAACTGGGATTGCAATCGTGCTTTCCGCTTGTTGTAGAACTGGTTGATCGATTTCAATGGTCGCCCGTTAATCAACAAAGGGATAAATCCCGGTTGATTTGAAGTTAACGCCACTAAATTATCCAGTCCTAAATCAATACTAGCTACAGAATTAGCGTTGCCAAGGGTGGACTCCGGTTCATCATAAATTACCTCAATTACATAGGAATCACATTTCGGAACCAGCCTAACTTGGCAAATCTTATCGGGAGCGACTTTGGTTTTGATTAAAAGTTCAGTACCCGAAAGTTGAATGATTCCTTTCTTCAACTGTTTACTGCTAATTGCTTGAATCGTGTAGACGAGAATGTTTCGCCCTTTAGTCTTATCTTTGTACTTTGGCAATTTTGGGCTACCCGTGAATCTTGAAGAGTCAGCTTTGTAAGCTTTAACGGCTTCAAAAAACGCTTTCCAATTCTTGTCTAGCACCATCAAGATTTGCTGACTTACTTTAGCAGGCAAAGCCTTGTATGCTTCATGAGACTTCATCAATCGGTTCATTTCGTTATAACTGACATAACCCCATCCATAAATAAAGCTTTGACGAATGACGTAATTGGCGGCATTGTAGAGGTTTTTGGACTTGAAAGCTAGTTCGTCTATTTGGGCGAAACGGTGTGACGTTGATTTAATGATGTGCCTCTCTGTTAGTTGCATTTGAGACTTGCGTTTTTTGGGCTATGCGTATTCCTTGTTCAACACTCACAACAATAGAATACCATTATTGTTTATAATTGCTTATACAATACTTCGGACAGTTTTAGATATAGTTGAGTGTCCGAAACCATTGCTGGCTATATGCTGGACTATTTTTTCAAGGTTTAAGTTCAGCGCTAAGTTTCAGAAAATGCGTAAAAAATGGCAGGGCTTCCTCGCCCTCGGCTTACAGGGCCGTTAAAAAACTGTCCGAAGTATTGTTATAAACTCAATGAAGTTTTACAATACCTACAAATCCAAGCTCTAGAATTATAATGAAAAAAATTGAAAAAGTCCCCAAATTCCTGTAAAATTGCCCTAAATAACCAAATAATATCGATCGAAAGCACTCACAGGCGAAAAAGATCGCATATAAAAAAGAAAAGAATCAATTAGACAGAAAATAAAGAGGTGAAACCCCTTGCAAAAATTAGCCAGCATAGAAAAGCCGATCGACTCAGGGGAAAAATCCATAGCAGTCAACACCCAAAAGGCTCAAACATTTTACGATCGCGGCAACGCCCTAGAAGCAATGGGACGATTCCAAGCAGCGATCGAATCTTGGGAAGAAGCGATCGAACTTGAACCAAAATTTTATGAAGCCTGGTACAACCAAGGCGTAGCCCTCAAAAAAATGGGCCAGCTAGAAGAAGCGATCGCAGCCTACAACAAATCCCTACAAATCAAACCAAACAATCCCGAAGCGTGGTATAACCGCGCCAACGTTTTGCGGAAGCTCAATAGACTCTCAGAAGCGATCGCATCCTACGAAAAGGCGATCGAACTCAACCCCAGCTACCCCGAAGCTTGGACGAACCGCGGCAACACCCTCGTCAGCTTAGAGAAATTATCAGAAGCGATCGCATCCTACGAGAAAGCTATAGCAATCAAACCAGACTACTGCGAAGCTTGGTACAACAAAGCATTTGCCCTGAGAAAATCCGACGAAAATACAGCCGCGATCGCCTCCTACGACAAAGCGATCGAACTCAAACCAAATTTGCATCAAGCTTGGTACAACCGCGGCTTAGCCCTAGCCGATGAAAAACTCTACCCGGAAGCCGTCGCCTCCTACGACAAAACCCTGCAACTGCGGCCGAATTCCGCCGAAGCCTGGAACAAACGCGGCAAGGCGATCGCCCAAATGGGACAATTTGAATCAGCGATCGCATCCTGGGACAAAGCCCTCGCACTCAACCCAAACGACAGCGAAACCTTTTATAACCGTGGCTTAGCCTTCGCAAACTTACAACGCTTGGAAGAAGCAATAGCCTCTTGGGACAAAACCCTAGAGTTGCAGCCAGACAACACCGAAGCCTGGTACAACCGCGCCGTCGCCCTCAAAAAAATTCAACGATTTACCGAAGCGATCGCCTCCTACGATAAAATCATCGCACTCACACCCGACGATCCCAACCTGTACTATCAAAAAGCTTGCGTGTACGCCCTGGAAAAACAAACAGGCGAACTCACAAACAGCCCCGAACTTGTAGCTACAAGCATCCGGCTGGCGATCGAAAACTTGTCCAAGGCGATCGAACTCAATCCGCATAAATACCGGAAATTGTGCAAAAATGACTCTAAATTGCGTACAATACGGGAAGAAGTGCGGTTTTTAGCTTGATTTCAGGGTAGCAATGATTGATGGAGACGGATGCCGCACTGCAACCTTTGTAGGCAAAACAGCACCATAAACCCCCAATCATGCAAACCCTAGACAAAACTCAAGCAAAATTCGCTCAACTGGCAGCCCACCTCAGAGAAGTTAACGATATCGAATCAGCCTCGTCGCTGCTGCATTGGGATCAATCAACTTATATGCCCGCCAAAGGTGCAAATGCCAGAGGCCGCCAGTTGGCTACTCTCAAACAAATATCCCACGAAAAATTTACCGACCCCAAAATAGGTGAACTCCTAGAAGACTTGCGTTTCTACGAACAAACCCTCCCCTACGACTCCACCGCAGCCAGCCTGATCCGCATAGCCCGCAGAGACTACGATCGCGCCTCCAGGGTCCCCGCAACCTTCATGTCCGCACTCTGCCGCCACCAAGCCGACAGCTACGAAGCTTGGGCCGCAGCCAGGGCAGCCAACAATTTCGCAGCGGTCGAGCCGTATCTAGAAAAAACCCTAGAATTAAGCAGGCAATACGCCGATTTTTTCCCCGGCTACGAACACATTGCCGATCCTTTGATCGATCGTAGCGACTACGGCATGAAAGTATCTCTGCTGCGCCCGCTTTTCGCCAAACTGCGTGAAGAGTTAGTGCCGATAGTCGAAGCCATCACCTCGCAACCTCCCGCCGACGACTCCTGCTTGCACCAAGACTTCCCAGAATCCCAGCAACTAGAATTCACCCGTAAAGTCGTAGAACGCATGGGGTACGACTTCCAACGGGGACGGCAAGACACCACCCTGCACCCGTTCATGACCAACTTCTCCATAGACGACGTACGAATTACCACCCGCGTCTATGAAGACCACTTGGATCAAGCACTCTTCAGCAGCATCCACGAAGCCGGACACGCCCTCTACGAACTCGGAAATTCCCCGGAATTTGAAGGCACGCTTCTGGCAGGCGGCATTTCCTCCGGCGTCCACGAAAGTCAATCGCGACTTTGGGAAAATTTGGTGGGGCGCAGCCGCGGTTTGTGGGAATGTTTCTATCCGCAACTCCAAGGCGTATTTTTGCGACAGTTGGGACACGTATCCACTGACGCATTTTACCGGGCAATTAACAAAGTCTCACGATCGCTCATCCGCACCGACGCCGACGAAGTAACCTACAACCTCCACGTCGCCATCCGCTTTGACCTAGAATTGGCAATGGTAGAGGGAAAACTAGCAGTGCGAGACCTCCCCGAAGCCTGGAACGAACGCTATAAAACCGACCTCGGCGTTGTCCCCGCCACCGATAGCGAAGGCGCGATGCAAGATGTTCACTGGTATGTTGGTACGATCGGCGGAATGTTCCAAGGTTACACCCTCGGCAACTTGATGAGCGCCCAATTCTACGAAACAGCAGTAAAAATCAATCCTGAAATTCCGGTAGAAATAGAACGGGGCAATTTTACCGTACTCCACAACTGGCTAAAACAAAACATCTACCAGCACGGCCGCAAATACACCGCTGTCGAATTGATCGATCGCGTTACAGGTTCACCTTTAACTATCGATCCCTTTATCCGCTACATTCGCCACAAATACGGGGAATTTTATGTCATTTGAGGGATAGCAACTTCACTTTGCAGATTTTAAAATGGCATTAAAAAAAGTAGCCCCCTAAAAATAAATGGCGATACTCACAAAGTATCGCCCAGTTTTACAACGAAAATCAAAAATCCTAAATAAGGGAGTATGTATGTCGGAACTCTTTCAGGCTGTTATCGCCAGCGACGAAAAAACCGACTTGCGTCAGTTTGTGAGCGATTTGCGCGCTTTGGGAAACAAATATTTACTGCGAAACGACATAGTTAACGCTTTTGCCGCCTACTGCACCAAATACGAAAAGCCTGAAGAGTTCCATCAATCTTCTCATTTAAGCAAATTAATTTACTACGTTCAGGAAATTATCCTCGAAGATGGTAGCCTTTGCGTCCTGCTGCGACCAAAAATTGCTACAATGGAAATAGTGCGAGTTGCAGACGACTTGACTGTTGAGCAGATGACAGTGCAAGACTTGCTCGATGTGCGCGATCGGTTCGTCAACCACTTTCACCCCCACGAAGGCGACATTCTCGAACTAGATTTCGGGCCTTTTTACGATTATTCCCCCACAATTCGCGACCCCAAAAACATCGGCAAAGGAGTGCAATTCCTCAACCGATACCTGTCCAGCAAACTATTTCAAGACGCCAGACAGTGGCAGGAAACTCTATTTAATTTCTTGCGGATTCACCGCTACAACGGCGTACAATTACTAATTAACGATCACATAAAATCCCAAGAACAACTTTCAAAACAAGTCAAAAAAGCCCTCACCTTTGTTAGCGAACTTTCTGAAGAAGAATCCTACGAGAGATTTCGACGGGTTTTGCAAATGATGGGTTTCGAGGCAGGTTGGGGAAATACCGCCGCCCGCGTGCATGAAACCCTAGGACTTCTTGACGAATTAATTGATGCCCCCGATCCGCAAACCCTAGAAGCATTTATTTCTCGCATCCCGATGATTTTCAACATCGTCCTAGTTTCTCCTCACGGCTGGTTCGGCCAAGAAGGAGTTTTGGGGCGACCGGATACGGGAGGTCAGGTAGTTTATGTCCTCGATCAAGCCAAGAGTTTAGAGAAACAACTGCAAGAAGATATTCATCTTGCCGGCCTCGATAGTTTAGGCGTCAAACCTAAAGTAATTATTCTCACCCGGTTAATTCCTAACAGCGACGGCACGCGCTGCAACAAACGTTTAGAAAAAGTTCACGGCACAGAAAATGCTTGGATTTTGCGGGTTCCCTTCCGGGAGTTCAATCCCAAACTGACTCAAAATTGGATTTCGAGGTTCGAGATTTGGCCTTATTTGGAAACTTACGCGATCGATGCAGAAAAAGAACTGTGGGCTGAGTTTCAGGGTAAGCCAGATTTAATTCTCGGCAACTATTCAGACGGCAACTTGGTAGCGTTTTTGCTATCTCGAAAACTGAAAGTTACTCAGTGCAATATTGCCCATGCGCTGGAAAAATCTAAATATTTGCTCAGCAATCTTTACTGGCAAGAATCAGAGGAAAAGTACCATTTTTCGCTGCAATTTACGGCCGATATAATTGCCATGAATGCAGCTAATTGTATTGTCAGCAGCACCTATCAAGAGATTGTGGGCCAACCCGATAGTGTCGGTCAGTACGAATCTTACAAGTGTTTTACCATGCCGGATTTGTACCACGTTGTGAACGGGATTGAACTGTTCAGCCCTAAATTCAACGTCGTGCCGCCGGGAGTTAACGAAAGTGTGTACTTTCCCTACACGCGGATAGAAGACCGGGTGCAAGGCGATCGCGATCGGCTCCACGAATTATTATTTACTCTAGAAGACCCGGAACAAGTCTTTGGAAAACTCGACGATCCGCACAAGCGCCCTTTATTTTCGATGGCCCGGCTCGATCGCATTAAAAACATGACAGGCTTAGCAGAATTGTTCGGAACAAGCCAGGAATTACAAGAAAAATGCAACTTAATTCTAGTAGCTGGCAAGCTTCGCGTCGAAGAAACCGACGATTACGAAGAAGCAGAAGAAATTAAAAAGCTCTACGCAATTATCGACCAATACAACCTTCACGGTAAAATTCGCTGGTTGGGAGTGAGGCTTTCCAAAAGCCTGTCCGGCGAAATCTACCGGGTAATCGCCGACACCCAAGGTATATTTGTTCAGCCAGCCTTATTTGAAGCTTTCGGCTTGACAATTCTCGAAGCAATGATTACCGGTATTCCTACTTTCGGGACACAGTTTGGTGGGCCGCTGGAAATTATTCAAGATGGCGTAAATGGGTTTTATATCAACCCGACCAACCACCAGGAGACTGCCCAAAAAATTCTAGCTTTTTTCTCGAAATGCGAACACAATCCCAACTATTGGTATGAAATTTCAACGCGAGGCATTGACCGAGTTTATAGCACGTATACCTGGAAAATTCACACTACCAAGCTGCTGACGCTGGCGCGGAGTTACGGTTTCTGGAACTACTCGTCCAAGGAAAACCGCGAAGATATGCTCCGCTACATAGAATCGCTGTTTTATCTCATTTATAAGCCAATAGCAAAGGCTTTATTGGCAGAACACGCAAATCGATAAGTCGCGAGTTTTGCTTTTTATATCCAATCCGTTGGTATCGCAATTATTCATCTCTCTCTTCCCTTTCTCTGTATCCTCTGCGTCAAGAGGGGTTTAATAATTCCCATACAACCGAAATTGATATTACGGGGAGATTGAAGGAAAAAACTTCGCTTTTCATAGATCAACTTTGTAGAAAATTCGCCTGTAAAGATTTGTGAATGACGGCAGGTTTTGTACCATAAGACTGAGGCTAAAAGACGTGGTTTATACGAAAATATGAGCTTTGGTAACGAAACATCTCGGAATCAAGCGGGTTTATTAGGAATAGTGCGAACCGGCCCCTACTTCTAACAGGTAAGTTGTGAGTGCTGGTGTCCCGAGTGCTGAAATTCTAGAGACCGGGGCAGATATAGCAACCGCGGCAGACGCTTAGAACTTTCTTAATGGCTCAAACCAATGCGGTCTATTACCCCTTCCCTCGGACTTCTTCTTACCCGATAGCGAAGTAGAAGGGCATTCTTCCTTCTTGCTTTTGCTATATGTCTCAGAAAGCTGTCCGGGTAATACAATTAGATTTAGAAACTTGAAAACAGGGAAACCTTGTCAAACCTTACTAACAGGATGAAATTTATGCGTGTGACTACTGTTACGATTTTCAGCTTGATCGCTCTGCTCGCTCCCGGCTTAACCCGAAAGGCAATTGCTGCTTTTGACTCCGAGCCCTTGGTGCAGGAACAGTACCGCAGAGACTTTACGGCTCCCGCCGATCCGGGTGCGTCAGCATCGCCCGATGGAAAGTCCGAAGCAGATATGTTTAACAAGCCTTTTTACGCGGGCGAGCAGGCGCCAGTCAGAAAGGAAAAAACTATCTCGGCGGGAGCTGACGGGCCAGAAGTTGCCGCCATACAGCAACGGTTGCAGGTGCACAGTTTCAAGGTGGGGACGATCGACGGTTCCTATGGCTCTCGCACTACATCGGCGGTTCGTGCCTTTCAGCAGTCTAAGGGTTTGAACTCAGACGGCATTGTGGACAAAGAAACTTGGACAGCTTTAGCAGCAGATCCGGCGCCTGCTCCTGAAACTGTGCAGAACAATGCTCCAATTCTGAGCAATGCTGCTGTTGCCGGCAATCCTCCAGCTCTTCTAAATAAAGGCACTGTCGGTTCCAAGGTGAAGACGCTACAGGTGCGTTTGGAAATGCAGGGTTACGATCCGGGCCCGATCGACGGCATTTTTGGCGCTCGCACTGCTACGGCTGTCAAGAACTTTCAGAAATTTAAGGGTTTGACGGTTGACGGCATGGTTGACGAAACAACCTGGAAGGCGCTGGGTCAAAAGTAAGCGAGGAGTAAAACATACGGAAAATTGCTGTGGCGATAACTCATGATTGAACCCGGTGTGCCAAAATGACCGGGTTTCTCGATGTTGGGCGATCGAGCAATTTGGTCATCCGCCTGCGGATTTATCAGTGGGTCGCTGTGTTTTATCTAAAATCTAAAATCTAAAATCTAAAATCGATTGACCGATCGCTCTGTTGTGTGCTATAGTATTAAAATGTCAAAATGCGGATATGGCGGAATTGGCAGACGCGCCAGATTTAGGTTCTGGTTCCGAGAGGAGTGAAGGTTCAAGTCCTTTTATCCGCATAACAGATTGTATTCCCAAACGAAAAACCCCCACCCTTGGTTTAGCAGAGTTTTTGCTGCCTTGTGAACGGCATCCCGGAATTGAAGGTTGTGTTACAAGCTGCCATTTTTGCCAAGGGCTTTGAAGGCTATGTCCTTGATTCTATCGTGGTTTTGACTCTTGTTGTCACCCCGTCCGGGCTTTTGCTAACTCTTGATAATTAGGCGTCTTGATAGAACGGAGAATATTTTTAAGTTTTGACCATAAATTTTCACGCTTGTGAGAAATCGGGCGAATAGGGCGACAGGTATATTAATTTTGCCTCTTTCTCTTTAATGGCTTTTTCTACTTCTTCTCCGGTATGAATAGTACAATTATCCAGCACTACACAAGCACCTTTCCATAACTTTGGCACTAATTTTCTGATAATAAAAGCCTCAAATGTAATTCCATCAGTTGTACCTATTAAATTAACTCATGTTAGGACTTCTTTGACCGATATAGCTCCAATTATTGAGACATTTCTTCGGCGTTTATTCGGTTGTGATCACGAGAGCTCTTGAACCTTTTAGAGATCGAGCATATAACCTAACCATTGCCCAGTTTACTCCACATTCATCAATGAATATTAAGTCGTTCAAACAAACTTCTCTAATTTTTTGCCAGAACTCGTATCGCAGGTTCTGAACCCTGTCAGTGCCTTTGTCTGACGGGAAAAGAGTTTTTTTTCAAAGTCATGTTTAAGAGTTTTGCCATTCTTCCCATCGTTGCTACGCTGATGGTAAAACCAATTTTTTGGTACAGTAAATAACGGAGTTCTTCGAGAGTTGCATCATTGTTTGCTTCAATCAATTCCGCTACAATTAGCAGTTGTTCTGCATTCAGTTTTAATTTGACTCCACATCGCTCAGTGCGAGGAGCAATGTTTTGGGTGTCACGATACTGTTTAACCCATTTTTGGACAAAACTCTGAGGCTCCACAAAAACGCTTAGCTATTGCTCTTTGTGACAGCGGTTCATTATGGTACACATCCATAATTTTTTGTCTAAAATCAAGAGAATAACTTTTCATTTTTACTAATGCGTGATCCTTGCTAAAATTTGAGATAGTTGTCATTCTAGTGACTGCGGGTCGAGCGACTACTGCTCGAAGAGCGCCCCATTTAATTAGAACTGTATAACATTTTGAAGTTCTATATTTTTCACTCCGTTTAAGTCAGTTATATTATACCTCATCTTTCTAAGAAATGCTATAGATGCTCCCTCGGCCCCAGCCGACATTAGTTATCCTACCGACTTAGGACTATTAAACGGAACCAGATTTCATACCGACAAAATTATAGGTATCCTGTATAAATAACTCAAATATCAAACCAATAAAAAAACAAGAACCTACCGTAATATTGCCAAAAAAAACTACTTAGCAGTAGCGAAAAAAAGACGATTAACCCGCAATAAAATAAGACGAAGCCTTAAGAAATAACTCCAATACATCAAAAGAAATCTCGCTCATATTGAACAGCTAATCGAGTCAGGTGCGACCCTAGAAAGTTTGAATAAAAAGCAATATAAAACCTTCCTAGTCCTCACGGAAGTCTATCGTCAACAGCTATGGTTATTTGACAACAATAAACAGAGTATTGAGGATATAATAGTAAGTTTAAGTCAGCCCCACATTCGCCCAATAGTCAGAGGAAAAGCCGGAAAAAGCGTAGAGAGGCGAGCCAAACTATCAGCCAGTTGCTTTGAAGGGTATGTATTCTTAGACCGGATGAGCTGGGATAACTTTAACGAATCTGGGGACTTAAAAGCACTCTTTAGAAGCATATCATAGGATCACAGGATATTATCCAGAGTCAGTTCATGCAGATCGAATTTATCGAAATCGAGAAAACCGAGCTTGGTGTAAAGAAAGAGGAATTAGAATCAGTGGCCATCCTTTAGGAATAGCTCCAGCAAATGTGAGTAAAGAAAAAAAGAGGCAAGCGTTGGAAGATGAGAGAATTCGCAACGCGATTGAGGGAAAATTCGGACAAGGTAAACGAAGATTCGGTCTGAATCGAGTGATGGCTAAACTTGATAATACATCTGGTAGCGTTATTGCAATTACTTTTTTGGTAATGAATCTTTCTACCTGGTGGCGCCGGGTTTTTTGTGTGTTTTTATGTCTGTTTGGAAAAAGAACACCTGTTTTGGAAGCGATGATAATCTTCCCTTCTAATAGGAGTGGATTAATACATAAAAGACTTATATTAAATCGAGCTTGAATATATCGATCGCTCCTGTTATTGGGAAAGCAATGAATTATTCAGCAAGCCCTAATTAGTCACTATAAAATTGACATAATTCCAAATCATGCACAAGTATTTTTTAGAGAATCTGCATCAACAATTGAGAATTATTTTGAGGGTATTTGCAACTACTGTCTTGATCGCACCACAAGTAAAGTCATGGAAGGAATCAACAATCGGATTAAGTTGATAATGGGGCAAGGGTATGGTTTTTCTAATTTTAATAATTTTAGGAATCGCGTAGCTTGCTTTTTTGATTAGATAAACTTGTAACCATAAGTTCAGGAGAGCCAGTTGAACGCCGCAAAATCTTTTCAAGAGTACCTTCAAAGCCTTCTACAATTATCCGATCGCCCAATTGAAACGGTTCGTGCCACAGCAACAATATTTCCGCTAAAAAGTATTTGAAGATGTCTGGGAACGGGAAACTAATCCCTACTGAACCAAGTCCTAACCAACTGATGATATCTGCAGGCTGCCAAGCTGGGAACGCAATCACGCAGGCCCTCAAACTGCCAGCCACCCAAGTGAGAGTGTCAAATAATTCAAGAATGCCACGCTAACACAAAAGATTGAGCTCGATCGCCCGACAAGAATGTTTGACTCTCACTGTGCGGGTGACTCCATCGACTAGCTCGCTAATCATTAAAACACAATCAAAATTTAAGATTAGCAGCGCCGACCCCGATCGAGTAAAATCACAGCACTTGCCCCCCGATGGGTTAATCTGCTAAAACTAACAAAGTTTGATGATTTCTGAGAAATAACATACATGGTTGCTACATCCGTCAAGATTAAACACGAAGTCAAAGACTTGTCCCTCGCCCCCTTGGGAAAGCAACGCATCGAGTGGGCCGGTCGGGAAATGCCCGTTTTGCGGCAAATTCAAGAACGCTTCGCTAAAGAAAAGCCTTTCGCTGGCATTCGCTTGGCTGCTTGCTGCCACGTAACCACAGAAACCGCTCATTTGGCAATCGCCATCAAACTCGGCGGTGGCGACGCCGTACTGATCGCCAGCAACCCCTTGAGCACTCAAGATGACGTAGCGGCTTGCTTAGTTCAAGACTACGGCATTTCCGTCTTCGCCCTCAAAGGAGAAGATGCGGCTACCTACGAACGTCACGTCTACACAGCCCTAGACCACCGCCCCAATATTATCATCGACGACGGCAGCGACGTGGTAGCGGCACTGATCCAACACCGCCCGAACCAAATTTCCGACTTGATCGGAACTACCGAAGAAACTACCACCGGCATCGTGCGCCTGCGGGCCATGTTGAAAGACGGCGTGCTGACTTTCCCCGCAATGAACGTCAACGACGCCGACACCAAGCACTTCTTCGACAACCGCTACGGTACCGGTCAATCTACCCTAGACGGCATTATCCGCGCTACCAATATTTTGTTAGCCGGTAAAAATATTGTGGTTGCAGGTTACGGTTGGTGCGGCAAAGGCACGGCACTGCGCGCCCGTGGTATGGGTGCTAACGTAATTGTCACCGAAATCGATCCGATTCGGGCGATCGAAGCAGTGATGGACGGTTTCCGCGTCATGCCGATGGACGAAGCAGCAACAGTCGGAGATATATTCATTACTGTTACCGGCAACAAACACGTCATTCGTGCCGAACATTTCGAGACAATGAAAGACGGCGCAATTGTTTGCAATTCCGGTCACTTCGACATTGAAATTGACCTCAAATCCCTCGGTGCAAAAAGCACCGACGTGAAAACAGTCCGGTCTTTCACTCAAGAATATCACCTCAATAATGGCAAGTCGGTTATTGTGTTGGGCGAAGGTCGTTTGATCAACTTGGCAGCAGCCGAAGGACACCCCAGTGCCGTGATGGATATGAGCTTTGCTAACCAAGCTTTAGCCTGCGAATATCTAGTTACGAACAAAGGCAAACTAGAGCCTGGTATTCACTCAATTCCCGTGGAAGTTGACAAAGAAATTGCCCGTCTCAAATTGGAAGCAATGGGTATTCACATTGATACTTTGACTGCCGAACAAATTGAGTACACAAACTCTTGGACTTCGGGCACTTAATCATAGTATTCTCGTTCCCGGGCTCGGCCTGGGAATGGATACAAGGAGGCTCTGCCTCCCTCAAGGGGAGTCGAGGCAGAGCCTCTAGATATTTGTTCCCAGGCACAGCCAGGGGATGAACAATGACTAATGACTAATGACTACTGACTTCTTCTTACCAAATTAGTGAATCAAAATGGTTGAATGGATAACTAACACAATGCAGTCGATGGGCTATCTCGGAATAGGGCTGTTGATGTTTTTAGAAAATCTTTTCCCCCCCATACCCTCAGAATTGATTATGCCACTGGCAGGATTTACGGTATTCCAGAACAGAATGGAGTTTTCACCGGCGATCGCAGCAGGAGTAATCGGTACAGTTCTGGGGGCGCTTCCCTGGTACTATGCTGGTAAATTATTGAGCGAAGAACGCTTGAGGAATTTAGCCGACAAATACGGCAAGTGGATCACAGTATCGGGCGCCGATATTGACAAAGCAAATAGATGGTTTAACAGACACGGCAACAAAGCCGTGTTTTTGTGTCGCCTCGTACCGGGAGTTCGTACCCTAATTTCTCTGCCCGCTGGCATCAATAATATGCCTTTAATTCCTTTTTTAATCTACTCAACAGGCGGCACTCTTTTATGGGTAACTTTTCTGACTTTTGCCGGATATAAACTCGGGGAAAATTATACACTTGTAGAGGATTATCTCGGCCCGGTTTCCAAAATAGTTGTGGTGATTATAGTCATCTGGTGTATTTTATGGATAGTGAAGAAGAATATGCAAAAAGAATAAAATCCTAGATAAATGCAGACATCCCCAAAAACATCTGCGTTTATCTGCGTCTATCTGCTATTATCTGCGGTTAAAAATCAAGTTATCAAAAATTTATACAAATATTTAGGATTGATTGAGGTTTAGGCAGACAATCGTGGCAAAATAGGGAACATTCCTATCCGCGCTGTTAAGATATGTACGAAAAAATTGTAGCCCCAACAACAGGTTCTAAAATTACTTTCAAAGACGGTTCGCCGATCGTCCCCAATGACCCGATTATTCCCTTCATTCGCGGCGACGGTACCGGCGTTGACTTGTGGCCTGCATCCCAGAAAGTCATGGATGCTGCGGTAGAAAAGGCTTACGGTGGCGATCGAAAAATCAACTGGTTTAAAATCTATGTAGGCGACGAAGCCTGCGATGTCTACGGTACTTACCAATATCTGCCCCAGGATTCCTTAGACGCCATCAAAGAATACGGAGTCGCCATCAAAGGGCCACTGACAACCCCAATCGGGGGCGGCATTCGATCGCTAAACGTAGCTTTGCGGCAAATTTTTGACCTTTACGCCTGCGTGCGACCCTGCAAATATTATGCTGGAACACCATCGCTACACAAAACTCCTGAGCTCCTAGACGTAATTATTTACCGGGAAAATACAGAAGATATTTACCTCGGAATTGAATGGGCAAAAGGCAGCGAAATCGGCAAAAAATTGATTGAATTCCTCAATAATGAGTTAATTCCAGCAACACCAGAACATGGCAAAAAACAAATTCGCCTCGATTCTGGCATCGGAATTAAACCCATTAGCAAAACAGGTTCTCAGCGTTTAGTACGGCGTGCCATTACCCACGCTTTGCGGTTGCCGAAAGATAAGCAGCAAGTGACTTTGGTGCACAAAGGCAACATCATGAAATATACTGAAGGAGCTTTCCGAGATTGGGGTTACGAATTAGCAACCACCGAATTTCGCCAACAGTGCGTAACTGAAAGAGAGTCTTGGATTCTGGGCAACAAAGAAAAAAATTCCGACATTAGCTTAGAAGATAATGCTCGCCAAATAGATCCGGGATACGATGCTTTGACCCCAGAAAAACAAGCCAAAATTCGTCAAGAAGTAGCCGACGTTCTGTTTGCAATTTGGGACAGTCACGGCAGTGGCCAGTGGAAAGAAAAAATCATGGTCAACGACCGAATTGCTGACAGTATTTTCCAACAAATTCAAACCCGACCGGCCGAGTATTCGATTTTGGCGACAATGAATCTAAACGGGGATTATTTGTCCGATGCGGCCGCCGCCATTGTGGGTGGATTGGGTATGGGCCCTGGTGCGAATATTGGTGATGAATGTGCAGTTTTTGAGGCCACTCACGGCACTGCACCGAAACACGCTGGTTTGGATAAAGTCAATCCCGGTTCCCTGATTTTGTCCGGGGTGATGATGTTAGAATACATGGGATGGCAGGAAGCAGCAGACTTGATTAAGAAGGGTTTGGGAGCGGCAATTTCTAATGGTGAAGTTACTTACGATTTGGCGAGGTTGATGGAGCCGCCGGTGCCTGAGTTGAAGTGTTCGGAGTTTGCTGAGGCGATTATTAAGCATTTCGCTGATTGAGTTTGAGGGCTTTTTTTGAACGGGCTAGAAGCCCGTTCCACAACCAGTAAACTTGCTTTGTAGGCCGTTGCTCCTAGCCCGCCCGCTGTTTATTAAGAACGGGCTAGAAGCCAGTTCCACAAAAGTCAACTTGCTTGTGGGCCGTTGCTCCTAGCCCGCCCGAAAATACAATTTACATGGGGGGTTTATAATGATGGAACAGCCATTCCGCGCTCAACTGCGGGACGTTTCTGCAAGGTTTCTACCCAACGTTTGAGGTGGGGGTGGTTGTCGAGGGTTAATCCTTGAAATTCGTAAATAGCAACCCAGGGATAGGTAGCAATGTCGGCAATAGAATAGTCGCCGCAGATATATTCATATTTTGCTAGTTGAGTGTCTAATACTCCGTAGAGGCGCAAGGTTTCTTTTTCGTAGCGCCCAATCGCATAGGGAATTTGTTCGGGTGCAAAGCGTTTGAAGTGATTTAGCTGACCAAACATCGGGCCGACGCTGGCCATTTGAAACATCAGCCACTGCATAACTTGAAAGTATTTTTGTTTGTCTGTGGGCAGAAATTTACCGCTTTTTTCAGCAAGATAGATTAGAATAGCGCCCGACTCGAAGACGGTGATGCCGTTATCTCGATCAACTATCGCCGGAATTTTGCTGTTGGGGTTGATTGCGATGAACTCTGGGCTAAATTGGTCGTTTTTTGTGATGTCGATGACGTGCACGTTGTAGGGTAAACCTATTTCTTCGAGCATGATCGAGACTTTGCGACCGTTCGGTGTGGTAAAAGTGTAGAGGTCAATCATAGTTGTGATGTTAAGTTGAAAGTTGGCAAGGCAGGAAATAACCCGATATATTATCACAATTTGGACGAGAATTGCGAATTTTCGCTTTCTTGTGTTAAAATTATATTCTAATAATATAAAAATAACGATCGCTCGAAATGGACATTATTGAAATTCTCAAAGACGATTATCAACGATTTCCCGATAATCAGACTTACAGCATCTATGCAAAAGATGTTTATTTTGAAGATCCGGTGAATCGATTTACCGGAGTCGATCGCTACCGCAAAATGATCGGGTTTATGGGGACTTTTTTTCAGGATGTAAATCTAGATTTGCACGGGATTTCGCAGTCGGGAGATACTATAGACACTCGCTGGACTCTGAGCTGGATCGCACCGCTACCTTGGAAACCGAAAATGGCGATCGCCGGTAGGAGCGAACTCAAAATCAACAGCGACGGTTTAATTGTTTCTCACATCGATTACTGGAACTGTTCGCGGTTGGATGTGCTCAAACAGCTTGTATTTCCCCTAAAATCTAATGTTTGAAAATTGTTCTTAGGTTGGTTAGCAATAAAAAATGGTGTTTCAAGAGCGAGATCCCTTTTTTAACCGCAGATGTTAGCAGATAAATACAGATGAACGCTGATGGATTTTTATTTATTGCAATTGATATCGGAGATAAATAATTTTAACTGAGCTTGACATGGCAGCAATTTCGTGTACTGCTGGAAAAGCGCTGTGTTCAGCGGTGGGCGATCGCCAAAATTAAGCGCCCACTAAATTAATCTCTGTTACAGAACGTTACAATAAAGAAGTAAAGAATTTTCAGGCGAGCTAAACAATCAATGCGCTTAATATTAATGACCGGAAAAGGCGGCGTCGGCAAAACCTCCGTAGCCGCTGCTACTGGGCTGCGATGTGCCGAATTGGGATACAAAACCCTAGTGCTGAGCACAGATCCCGCTCACTCCTTAGCCGACAGCTTCGACATGGAACTCGGACACGATTCGCGGCTGGTGAAACCGAATTTGTGGGGAGCAGAATTAGACGCTCTCAGGGAATTAGAAGGCAATTGGGGAGCAGTTAAGCGCTACATTACTCAAGTCTTGCGAGCGCAGGGGCTCGAAGGGGTGCAAGCTGAAGAATTAGCCATCTTGCCAGGAATGGATGAAATCTTCGGTTTAGTGCGGATGAAGCGGCATTACGACGAAGGCGAATTTGATGTTTTAATTATCGATTCTGCTCCGACTGGCACAGCATTAAGACTGCTAAGTTTGCCGGAAGTGGGCGGCTGGTACATGAGAAAATTTTACAAGCCGCTGCAAGGCATATCAGCCGCCCTTAGACCTTTAGTTGAACCTATTTTTAGACCAATTGCGGGTTTTTCTTTACCGGACAAAGAGGTGATGGATGCACCTTACGAATTTTACGAACAAATCGAAGCTTTGGAAAAGGTTTTAACTGACAATACTGTCACTTCGGTAAGGTTAGTTACCAATCCCGAAAAAATGGTAATTAAAGAATCTCTGCGCGCTCATGCCTATTTGAGTTTGTACAATGTAGCCACAGATTTAGTAGTAGCTAACCGGATTATTCCCGCAGAAGTAACTGACCCATTTTTTAAACGCTGGAAAGAAAGCCAGGAACAGTACCGTCAGGAAATTCACTCAGATTTCATGCCGCTGCCAGTTAAGGAGGTGCCACTTTATTCAGAAGAAATGTGCGGTTTGGCAGCTTTAGAACGGTTGAAAGAAACGCTTTACAAAGACGAAGACCCCAGTCAAGTTTATTACAAAGAAAATACGATTAAGATCGTTCAGGAAAACAATCAATATAGTCTTGAACTGTATTTGCCGGGAATTGCTAAGGATCAGATCCAGTTGAGCAAAACGGGAGATGAGTTGAATGTTCGGATTGGGAATCATCGCCGTAATTTGGTGTTGCCGCAAGCTTTAGCGGCGCTACAACCTTCGGGGGCGAAGATGGAGGATGATTATTTGAAGATTAAGTTTGCTTAACAACACTTACGCACTATCAACCTAAAAAACCCGGTTTCACCCTTGAGATAGTGAGGCATAAACCGGGTTTTTGACCTCGCGTGCAGGTATCGATCGCCTTTTTGTACTGCTGGCTAGATACAATTAACATGATTTAGTATGAACCACTTCCTTTAATGCCTCATCAATCACTGCATCGCTGACACCTCGACGCTTCAAACTTGCTACTAATGCTGTTACTGTCTCGCTCTCAAATCGTTCTAAATCAACGCGCAAACCTTGACCGATATAAGCACGAATTAATGGCTGATAACCCGAAAAACCCAACAATGGTGCAACTTTTTTTAAATCTTCCACAACATCTTCGGGCATACGAATCGTCACGCTAGTCATTGGACGGTTGCGGTTTAATCGCTGCTTTAATGCTTCAACCTTCATACTCTGCCCTCTCCTGACGAGTTGCTTTACGTGCTGAAATAATCCGAATGACATTTTCTTCACGCTCAATGTGAACCACATACAGTAGATTCCACCGACTATCTAGCCCAATCACAGCATCACGCGCTTCCTCATTGCGGCTGGCATCAACGACAACTAGAAATGGGTCAAAGAAGGATTCAGTAGCTTGTTGAAAAGTAACCCCATCATGATTCGTGGGATTTATCCGCGCTTTTCCTTCGTCCCATACAAAGGTAATGCCATTGAGCACGAAGTATACATTCATGCTCCCTAGTATAGGTAAAATGTATTTACAATGTCAATACGTTATTCACAAAAAACGATCGTTTTCAAACTACTGCCAAAGCCTCAATTGTAAACGCCTCACCAACAAATTTCAACTAGGTTCGCCACTAACATCTCCCTCTTCTTTTCCCTCCTCTGCGTCCTCTGCGGTTTGTTCAATCTTTCGTGGATTCAACTCAATCTTTTTCTGCTGACGTTCCGACGCAGCTTTTTGCAGCATTTTCAACCTTTCTGGGTCAGCATTCGCTCGCCAAAACAACGTATGATCCTTAATTTTAACGCAGTTTTCCTCCAAACACTTCACCCATTCCCGATACTTTTTAACTACGCCACGATCTAGAATCCCTAACTTTTCTTCTTGGCGGGTTAGTTTCGCAAACTTGTCGTAATGGGGATAACTAGCAGTAACAAAAGCTTCTTTTCTAACTAAAATTGGCGGATTATACACATCAGAAAAGTCTTGATAGCTGACCGAAAGATCGCGCAAATCTATGTGCATAGAAGTGTGAAGGGCTGGATGCGGGTTAGTGTCAAAATCGGGATAAAATAAATAGGAAATTTGAGGTTTGCGAGCGTGAAATTTGATGATTGTAGCGCCGTCAAGCCTGCCAATTGTGCGGTTAGCGCAGCCTTCGTACAGACGCAGCAAAGGGTCTAGTTCTTCTACTGCAGAGACGTGAACTGAAAGGGAACCGGGCTGTTTGTAGCCGATCGCACTATCTTCGCAACAGTCAGCCACAATATCAGGTTTTCCCAAACTATATAGCATTAAATCAGCCAAAGTGCAAGCTTTTTGATAATTGTCAAACAAACCTTTGATGTCGTTGCGGATTTGAGCCGGGAGTCGGCGCATCGAAGGCCGCTCGCCCAAACCGTTGAGAGCGAGATATACCAGCAAATCCTGGCGGCGCTTGTCGGCGATTCTCTCCCAATCATCCGCATCCGTTGCTTGCAAAATCACCCTCCAAGCGCGATTAAAACTGTGAAATTCCCCCTTAATCGCCGATTCTTCCGCTAGTTCGCCTTTAACAGGAAGCCGGCCTCGATCGCTCACAAAAGCCATCAAAGGAGCCAACATTTCCGCATAATCCTCAAACCGCTTAACTTGCGATCGCACCCTGGGAGTCGATAAGTGCGATCGAAACCGAGAAGCGCGAAAACCTTCACCCTCCGCAGCATCCCGAAACACAAAATAAATCCCCAAAGCCACAGGAATCGCATCAACATTCAAAACTTGGTCAATATAAACCTTCAACTCTTCTTGTTCGTAATACTTCTGAAAAGTATTCCGAGAAGTAATCACCCCATCCCCGTAAGCAATTTGACCTCGATCGCTATCATCAATCAAAACCTGAGCCGCCACAACTAATAAATTCTTAGTTAATTCCCAAGCATTCAGCAACGCTTCTCGGCGTTCCGCCAAAGATTCAATGACATTAATCACATAACCAATATTCACAATATCAGCACAAATTCGCGGAGTATCCGGCTGATAGTATGGATCCCAACCAGAAATAGCATAACCCTCTTGTGCAATATATTTAACATCCCCCCCGTAACCGCAACCGTAATCAAAAAAAGTCGCCCCGTCCCTCGCTAAATCAGCTTCTAAAACCAGACGCAGAGGTTTAGAAAGCGAGTTGCGTACCATTGCAGCTTTGTGTCGCTCGATCTTAGGAATTGATAGCTCACTATTCTCCTGTTTCAAACGCTCGACAACAGTATGATCTTGGATTTCTACACCGCAATATCCCAAATATTTGAGCCAACCCTCGCGAGTGCCGATCACGCTAGTGTTGTCAAGCAGCCCCCACTTTTCCTCGGTGCGAGTCAGCCTTGCAAACTTTTCGTAATTGGGATAATCGGCAGCTACAAAAGTTTCCTTACGGTGCAAAACAGGAGGATTTTCGCTGTTGCTGTAATCGAAATATTTAACTTCCCCTGTTGCTAGATTAATTTGGATGCTGGTTTGCAAAGCAGGATGAGCATCTGTATCGAAATCAGGATAAAAAAGATAAGATATTTTAGGTTGATGGAGCAAAAATTTCACTAAAGTTGCTTCATCAATATTTTCGAGAGTGTGTCTGGCACAATTTTCGTAGATACCGAGGACAGGGTGGAGTGTCTGCAAAGCCGAAACGTGAACGTAAAAAGCCGTCGGTAAATTTTTTCCCACCTTGCTTTCGCGACAGCAGCGAGCCACTTTTGCTAGGAGATTGTCAACACATAAATTATTGTTTTCATCTTGCGGGTACGGCACAAGATTTACAGAATCTTGCTCAGAGATAGCCGCGTTTTCATACAATAAAACTTCCCGAGCAAAAACCCTCAAAGGCGTTAGCATTTTTTCATCATTTTTTAATAAATTGCTATCTAAAATAGTGTTTGTACTGGTATCGTAATTCATAGCTAAATTAATTATTATTTTTAATTAACCGCAGAGAACGCAGAGAACACGGAGTGACGAAAGAAAGAAACAAAATTTTCCTAGATTTTTTCTATTTAGGATGCACACTCCGTACCGTACCGCTCTATTTCTTAGTCTCTTAGAGAGAAACTTCGTTTTTGTAATGGCGATTTTAATTGCCGACTAGGAGCAACTATGATCGAGTAATATATTAACCAAACATTCGCGTTTCCACAAATTCTTGAACCCTGGCTAAATGACTGAACAAACTTACTAATATGTTCTCAACCCTCTCAATATTTAACAATTCCACATCTGGTGATTCAGATTGAAAGCTTCGCGCTTGATGCTCCAATTGTGCGGCCAAATCCGACATCAGAGCAACTCCTACATTAGCAGAAGTTCCTTTGAGACGGTGGGCTTGATATTCCACAGCTTGCCAATCTTTAGCTTCTACGGCTATTTTGGCAGCAGCTACATCAGCTTGCGCGCCTGCCACAAAAGCTTGCAAAAGTCGCTCTGGCAATTTAATATTAACTCGTCCGAGTTGCTCCAATCTGCTCTTGTCGAACAGTCCGTCGTAGTCTATATGTTCCCAAGTTTGATGTGCGATCGCCCTTGGTGTCGGCAGAGCCACAACCTGCGCTTTTTCCATAACTTCTGTATAATTTGTTGCTAATTGAGATTTATTTGCCGAACTTATACTTTTAACTCCATACTTATTGTCACCCTGAACATTTAGGGCTTCATACTTTTTCAGAGCCGCCGCCAAAGCATCTAAATCTACAGGTTTACTGAGATAATCATCCATCCCCGCTGCCAGACACTTTTCTCGTTCCCCCGGCATAGCATGAGCCGTTAAAGCCATCACAAAAGTATGCCGATCTCTTCCTTCAATTTGCCTCAACTTTTGCGCCGTTTTGTAACCATCAAGTATCGGCATTTGACAGTCCATCAGCACTAAATCATAGCTTTTTTTTGCCAGCAAATCCAGCGCTTCTTGACCGTTGACCACGCAGTCAGCTTGATAGCCTAAAACTGCCAACTGTTCGACAAGAACTTGTTGATTGATTGGGTGGTCTTCCGCCACCAAAATCCTTAGCGATGACAGCGAATTGGGAGTAACATATTGAGAATTAACTGGTGGCAACTTGTAAGTATTAGCAGCCTCCACTCTCCCAAAATCTCCCGTTCCCTTCACCGACGCCTGCAAAGCCTCAAGCAGGCGGCTTGGTCGCACCGGCTCGATCAAATATCCGTTAAAACCTCGACTGCAAAGCGATTCAGCCTTCGGCTGTTCCCGCAAAGCAGTCATGGCGATTAACGAGCCAACTGCCGAGGTCAATCGCACTTTCCTAGCAAATTCCTCCGCATCCAACTCCGGCATTTGCAAGTCCACAAGCACCACATCCCAGCTTTTTCCCCCCTCTCCCGAATACTGAGAAATCCCGCCCTGGGCATTTGGAAACCAATTCCAAGCCTCAGCAGCAGTTTCTGCCTCATCGCAGCGGGCACCCCAACTTTGAGCGAGCGAGCGCACCGCTGCCCTTCTCAAAGCGCTTCCAGAGACTACTAACAGTTTCTTGCCCGCTAGTTCGGGATCATGAGGCTCAACTGGCAACTGTTTTTCCAAAGGTACAGTAAACCAAAAAGTAGCACCACTGCCTAGCAAACTGCGAACTCCAATGTCCCCTCCCATCATCTCCACTAACTGCTTACAAATAGCCAAACCCAAACCCGTCCCGCCGTAAGGCCTAGTAGGAGAATCGTCTACCTGAGAAAAAGATTGGAACAACTTTGTTTGCCCTTCTGCCGAAATTCCAATGCCAGTATCTCGGACGGAAAATAGCAATCTTGCCCCTTGTCTACCCTCTGCCAGTCGGTTGCCTTGTTTCACCGTTACGTGAACTAAAACTTGACCGCGATCCGTAAACTTTATGGCATTACCCGTCAAATTCAGCAAAACTTGCTTCAATCTGCCCGAGTCGCCTACCAACTTTCTGGGCACTGAACTGTCAACTAAAATATTCAATTCAAGACCTTTTTCTTCAGCCAAATGCGCTATGATTTCTATCACCGACTCAACGCAAGTATCCAAATCAAAATTAGCCTTTTCCAGCCGCATCTCTCCAGCTTCAATCTTAGAGAAATCGAGAATATCATTAATAACATTTAGCAAATGTTCAGCACTGCGGTAAATCGTCTGAGCACAGCCCCGCTGTTTCTGTTCCAGAGGAGCGCGCAGCATCAATTGAGCCATTGCCAAAACCCCATTCATCGGAGTGCGAATTTCGTGACTCATGTTCGCCAAGAATTGCGACTTCACCCGACTAGCTTCTAAGGCAGTTTCCCGCGCTTCCACCAACTCATTAATCTTGTCGGCAACCATCACAATTCCCCCTACTTTACCGTCTGGATTGTACCAAGGGTGAGCGGCCCAGCGCAGGTAGATAATAGAGCCGTCTGCTCGTTCCCAAGCATCTTCGCTCACAGAAACTACCTTGCCTTGGAGCACTTCTTGGTACATTACTTTCCAGCGATTCGGCGTATCTGGAAACAATTCGTAATGGCTGAGATTATTCAGGGACGGCAAGCCCAAATTAAATTGACTAACCCATTTTTTAGAGTTAGCCATATAGCGCATTTGTGTATCGAACATCGCCATTGCTACAGGCACGCAAGTAATAATTTGTCTCAGTTGCTGCCGTTCCCTTTCCACAGCATCTTCCGCCTGTTTCCGCTCAGTAATATCGCTAATCATGCCGGCCATTCGCAGCGGTTTTCCTTGGGAATTGCGCTGAGCTTTTCCCTGAGAAGTGCAGTAGCGGTAAACACCGTTCGAGTGCAGCAGCCGAAATTCTACATTGTAGTCTATTTCGTGTTCCAAGTGAGCGGCGATCGCCGCGACAATTCCCTCCTTGTCATCGGGGTGCAGGCGGTTATATAGAGCTTCCATAGTCCTGCCAAATTGCTTGCGCGACAAACCGATAATTTCCAAAAGGCGATCGTTCCAATAAACCTCATTTTTACTTAAATCCCAATCCCAAATTCCGTCGTTCACTCCCTCTAAAACTAACCTGTATCGTTCTTCACTTTCCTTGAGCTTTTGACTGGTATGAAACGCCTGATATTCGGCACGGAAAACGCGCATCGCATTGGATAAGCTGCGGGACAAACTATCTGGAGAAAGCTTATTTTTAGCGATATAATCTGAAGCTCCTGCCTTCATCAATTCCACAGCAATTTGTTCGTCGCCTTGACCTGTGAGTACAATTAAGGGAACTTTCAGTCCAGCTTCTCGTAGATGTTTTACCAAACTCAGTCCGTCTCCGTCCGGCAATCCGTAGTCGAGGAATACGCAGTCAAATTTGCACTCAAATATTTGATTTAATAGCAGCCCCTGTTCTGTCTCCTCAAGCTCGCTTAAAGGTTGAGATTTATTTTGTTGGGAGAGTTTCGCGGTAGCCTGCGTAGAATTTTTGCTGACCGAGAGTTGGACCAGGGCATCCGCGCAGTCTTCTGCCTCAGTAACTTCTGCCGAAACACCAGCGGACTTGAGCGAGCGTTTGATCGCCATTCGATCTACTGCATCGTCATCAACTATCAGAATTGTGAGAATTTTGTCCATAAAAACCGAATTGTGGATTACTCCGAAAAAGCTGCTGTCGAGAAAAAGGAATTCAAACAACTGCATCGCTGAAAAATCATAAATCCCCCTTGAAAAAAAATATTCAAATTTCCCTATTTTAGGGAATTTCGCTCAGCATCCAGTATTTGTTTAGGGTAGCCATCACTTCCACAAAGTTAGAAAAAGTAACAGGTTTAAGAATATAGCCCGCTACATTCAAATTATAAGCTTTTACTTTATCTCTATCTTCATTAGAAGTTGTGAGGACGATTACCGGAATCGACCTCAAACATTCATCTAGTCGCAATTGTTGCAAAAACTCGATCCCGCTCATTCTCGGCATATTCAAGTCCAGCAAAATCAACCGGCGCGCTTTAGGCATGGGAGGATCTATTTTTCCTTCTCCACGTAATATGGCTAGAGCTTCTAATCCATTGGCAGCAATGTAGAGGGGGTTGACGATGTTATTTTTTTTGAAAGCTCGCCGGACGTTCATCACATCAACCTCATCATCTTCTACCAAGAGAATATGAATTTTTTTGTCTTGCATAAATCAGCCATTTTCTAGATGTTTTTTAAGCGCCCGTCTCGTTTGCGAGGTTTTGTCAGCACGGATCGCGAACCCAGCAGGTTTAATATCTATTGTCCTTTGTCAAGAATCATTTATGCCGGGGTCGATGACAGTATCTACCTGCAGGCGTACTTGCCCGTCATTCGATTTGAGATTTGAGATTTTGGATTGACCCGACGGATAAATGCGGGGGCTTGAGGATTTTAGATTTGAGATTTGGGATTGATTCCACGGATAAATCCGGGGGCTTGTACCATCAAGAAATTCTTGGTCAGAGCATGAGCGGTGCAGCGGAGATCCAAAAACTCGCCAATAACACCCGATCGAGCTACGGTAAAATCTAAAACTCATCTACATTATTATTAATCGCCATGTCAGCCGATCGCAAACTCTACGAAGGCAAAGCCAAAATCCTCTACTCCACCGAAGACAACGAAATTTTGCTGACCCACTTCAAAGACGACGCCACAGCCTTTAACGCCCAAAAACGCGGCAGCATCGTCGGCAAAGGCGAAATCAACTGCGCCGTATCCGCCCACCTGTTTCGGATGCTAGAAGCCAAAGGCATTCCCACCCACTTCATCGACACGCCGGCCCCCAACGAAATGCGAGTCTGTCGCGTCCAAATCTTGCCATTGGAAGTCGTAGTCAGAAACATTGCCGCCGGCAGTCTGTGCAAGCAAACCGGACTCGCTCTCGGCACAATAGTCCATCCGCCGCTGGTGGAGTTTTATTACAAAAACGACGATTTGGGAGACCCGCTGCTGACCCGCGACCGGCTGCTGCTAATGCAACTAGCCACCCCCGAACAAATAGACCAACTAGAAATCGCCGCCCGCGAAATTAACGAAATACTCAAAGAATTTTTCAGCCAGTGCGGCATCACCCTGGTAGACTTCAAACTAGAATTCGGTATCGACCAACATCAAAATCTGATCCTCGCCGACGAAATCAGTCCCGACACCTGCCGCCTCTGGGACAACGCAGAAGCCGACCCCGACGCCCGTGTTATGGACAAAGACCGATTCCGCCGCGACTTAGGATCGGTAGAAACCGCTTACCAGCAAGTTCTCCAACGCGTTCTCGCTCAGAAAGTCTAGAGGCCTTGGTAATGCGCTAGAATTGCACAGTTTGTCACCCTTCTGCTTTCGATGTCAGCAATCAGCGGTCAACAGTCATCAATTAGCGGTCAGCGCGAAATTCCACCGACTTATATAACTAATGACTAATGACTAATGACTAATGACTAATGTGGTGTGTGGATTGCCCAAAAAAGTGAACAAAAATGCGTTTATCTGCTGTATTGGTGGCAGTTTTTACTGCCTCAGCAACATTCGGGTTATCAAATTCTGCTTCCGGCCAAACATCCTACTCTGAATCAGCAGAGGAAGCTTTGGCTGCCGCCCGGCCCGCCCCGTCGATCGAATTACCCGATCGCCCCATTCCAGAATTAACCCAAAACCCTCCTCAAAACCGCAAAGCCGCTAAAACCGGCAAAGGGGAAGCCCTAAAAATAGCTCAGGCCCCTGCCAGAGGAGAACCCAACGACCAACCCCCAGATCGAGTCACAGAACCGCCTTCGCCGGTTTCACCTCTGATCGTTCAACTCAAACCCGAGCTAGCATCCAACCCCTCCCCCGCCTCTAGCAGCCAAAACGCCCTGCCAGACGCGCAACAGGACAGTTCGCTCCCCCCCGAGGCATCGGCTGTAACGCCCGCCTGGATCGCAGCAGAGCTAGGGAAACCAGAGGAACCAGGGACGATCGCTCAAAACGCCCAAGTTCCGACAATACCGGCCCCGACCAGGCCGCCCGCTAACACCGTTCCCCCATTGCCACCTAGCCCAGCACCGCAGCCGAGACAAACCCCCGCACCCGCCGGGGCGGCAGAACCGCAAGTGCTAGTTGCAGAAGTGACAGTCACCGGGGCGACGGACGACCTGGAAAGCGAAATTTACCGAGTCATCAGCACCCAACCGGGACGCACGACCAACCGCAGCCAACTGCAACAAGACATCAACGCCATTTTTGCCACAGGCTTTTTCAGAAACGTGCGGGCAGTACCGGAAGACACCCCGTTGGGCGTCCGGGTAACTTTTATTGTGCAGCCAAATCCGGTGCTGCGGGGAGTGACAATCACCGGTCAGCAAGTGCTGCCCCAAAGCGTAATTGACGACAGCTTCCGCGATCAATACGGCAAAATTCTCAACCTTCGCCGCTTTGAAGAGGGAGTGAAAAAAATTAATGCGTGGTATCAAGAGAACGGCTATGTTTTGGGCCAAATCACTGATGCCCCGCAAGTAGCAGACGACGGCACTGTCACCCTGGTAGTGGCAGAAGGCCAGATCGAATCCGTTGATGTCCGCTTCCTGAATAAGGAGGGAGAGGCAACAGATGCCACGGGTCAGCCGATCGGAGGCAACACCCGTCAGTTTGTCATCACCCGCGAAGTAGAACTCAAGCCCGGAGACATCTTTAACCGCACTAAGGCGGAAAGGGATTTGAGACGGGTGTTTGGTTTGGGAATTTTTGAAGACGTGCGACTTGCCTTGGAACCGGGAACGACTGACCCCCGCAAGGCAAGAGTAATTGTCAACGTCATTGAGAAAAATACCGGTTCTCTGGCGGCTGGTGCGGGTTTGAGTTCCGCGACGGGTTTATTCGGTACGCTGAGTTACCAGCAGCAAAACTTGAGAGGTAGGAACCAGAAATTGGGGGCTGAAGTACAAATCGGGGAACGCCAAACCCTGTTTGACCTGAGTTTTACCGACCCCTGGATTGCGGGCGATCCTTACCGGACTTCTTATACGATTAATGCGTTTAGAAGACGATCGATCAGCGTGATTTTTGACGGTGGCGAACGGGAAGTTAGATTGCCCAACGACGATCGACCCCGCGTCGTCCGCACCGGTGCCGGTATCAATTTCACCCGTCCCCTGGATCGGAATCCTTTTGCGGATTCTGAGTGGACAGCTTCAGTCGGCTTGCAGTACCAGCGAGTCTCAATTACCGATCGCAAAGGCAGGCGCGAGTCCGAGGACGAACTCGGCAACCTGTTGAGTTTTAGCGATTCGGGCTCGGATGACTTGACAACTTTGCAAGCAGGTGTTGTGCGCGATCGGCGCAACGACCCCCTCCGCCCCACTAGCGGTTCCCTGCTCCGGTTTGGGATGGAACAATCGATTCCTGTAGGTTCCGGCAGCATCCTCTTAAACCGCCTGCGGGCCAGCTACAGCTTGTACCTACCAGTCAAGTACACTAACTTTACCCCCGGCCCTCAAACCCTGGCATTCAGTTTTAGAGGCGGCACCGTATTCGGAGATTTGCCTCCCTACGAAGCCTTTGCCTTGGGGGGCGCCAACTCGGTGCGCGGATACGACGAAGGCGACATGGGAGCCGGCCGCAGTTTCCTAGAAGCCAGCGTTGAGTACCGTTTCCCGATTATTTCGTTTATCGGCGGAGCGCTATTTTTGGATGCTGGCACTGACTTGGGCACGGGCAAAGATGTGCCGGGCGACCCGGCCGGTATCCGCGAAAAGCCCGGTAGCGGTTACGGTTACGGCCTCGGCGTGCGGGTTCAGTCTCCTTTAGGGCCGATCCGCATCGATTACGGTATCAACGACACGGGCGACAATCAAATTCACTTTGGAATTGGTGAGCGATTCTAAGTTGACAGTTGACAGTTGGCAGTTGGCAGTTGGCAGTTGGCAGTTGGCAGTTGGCAGTTGACAGTTGACAGTTGGCAGTTGGCAGTTGACTACTAACTACTAACTACTGACTACTGACTACTAACTAATGCCCAATGCCCAATGCCCAATGCCCAATGCCCCATTCCCATAACTAATGACTATTCAACGTACCTTAAAATCTGAATTTGAACTGTCGGGAATCGGTTTGCACAGCGGCGAACAAACTCGCGTCCGAGTTTTGCCTGCGGAGGTTGAGGAAGGCCGCTATTTTGTCAGAATTGACTTGCCCGGTGCTCCGATAATTCCTGCAAAAATTGAGGCGGTTTGCCAGACTGCACTTTCAACAGAACTGGCAGGTATCGATGCTCACATTCGCACTGTAGAGCATCTATTAGCCGCTTTGGCGGGGATGGGAGCGGATAATGCTCGAATTGAGGTTGATGGGCCGGAAGTGCCTCTGCTGGACGGTTCGGCTCAGGTTTGGGTAGAGGCGATCGCCCATACTGGCTTAGTTCCTCAAGAATCGAAGCAAGACCCCACTTCCTCCTTTGTCGTTAGTGAGCCAATTTGGGTGCGCTACGGGGATGCTTTTGCAGCGGCTTTACCGTCAGCCGAAACTCGGTTTAGTTACGGAATTGATTTTGAGGAACAGGCGATCGGCAATCAATGGTACAGTTGGTCGCCAGAGGCAGAAAGTTTTGCTAGCGCGATCGCCCCAGCCCGCACTTTTGGACTTGCTCGCCAAGTTGACCAATTGCGACAAGCAGGTTTGATCAAAGGTGGTACCCTAGAGAACGCCCTAGTTTGCGATCAATCCGGCTGGCTCAACCCGCCTTTGAGATTTGCCAACGAACCAGTGCGCCATAAAATCCTAGACTTAGTAGGCGACCTCAGTCTGCTCGGAACTTGGCCAAAAGCTCACTACTTGGCTTACAAAGCCAGTCACAACCTGCACGTCCAACTCGCCCAAGCCCTGAAATCGGAAGCTCTAGCTACCCTAGATAAAAGTTAGGAAAAAACAAGGTGATATTCTGTTAAGATTGCATCTTCCTTCTGACTTCTGCCTTCTGCAATACCACACTCAAAATTCTTCAAGAAATGTCTACGCTGACTGAAGTTAACACCCTCCATACTGCTAATTCTGAATCCGTCTCCACCAAAAACGGTGAAGATTCTCCAGCGGTTAAATCTACTTTTACTCTCGAAGAAGTTCAGAAATTATTGCCTCATCGCTATCCTTTTGCACTGGTTGACAAGATTGTTGATTACGTGCCGTCCGAGAAGGCTGTAGGAATTAAAAATGTGACTTTCAACGAACCACATTTTCAAGGGCATTTCCCCGGACGGCCGATTATGCCTGGAGTATTAATTGTCGAAGCGATGGCTCAAGTTGGCGGTATTGTTCTGGCTCAGTTGCCCGACATCAAGCAAGGATTGTGGATGTTTACCGGAATTGATCAAGTCAAGTTCCGTCGTCAGGTTGTACCGGGCGATCAGTTGCTGATGACTGTAGAATTGCTGTGGGTAAAACGCCGCCGCTTCGCAAAAATGCAGGCTCTGGCTGAAGTAGACGGACAAAAAGTTTGTGAAGGGGAATTGACGTTTTCGATGGTAGATTAAATTGGGGAATTGGTAACTGGTAATTGGTAATTTATAACTAAGAACAGTCAACAGACAACAGCCAACAGTCAACAGACAACGGACAACAGCCAACTGACAACTGACAACTGAAAAATGCTTACTTTGATTCACCCAACTGCTGTGATTCATCCCCGCGCTGAACTTCACCCGACTGTAGAAGTGGGAGCTTATGCTGTAATTGGGGAAAGAGTGAAAATCGGGCCGGAGACTAAGATTGGCGCTCATGCAATTATCGACGGGCTAACAGAAATAGGCGCTCGCAATCAAATTTTCCCCGGTGCGGCGATTGGTTTGGAACCTCAAGATTTGAAATACGAGGGCTCTCTGACTAGGGTGAAAATTGGCGACAACAATCTCATTCGGGAATACGTGACAATTAACCGCGCTACTGGAGCCGGAGAAAGCACGACTATTGGCAATCATAATCTATTGATGGCTTATGTTCATGTGGGACACAATTGCGCGATCGCCGATCGAGTAATTATCGCCAATGCTGTAGCCTTAGCCGGACACGTTAAAATCGAGTCTCAAGCTCGCTTGAGCGGTGTTTTGGGGGTTCACCAGTTTGTCCACATCGGCCGCTTATCTATGGTGGGCGGCTTGAGCAGGATCGATCGAGACGTACCTCCTTATATGCTAGTCGAGGGGAATCCTTCGAGAGTGCGAGCAATCAACAAAATAGGCCTCGAACGCGCCGGTTTTACCCCAGAAGATTTGCTAGTTTTGAAGAAAACTTTTCGTATTCTATACCATTCTGGCTACACTCTCAATCAAGCTTTGGAACAGTTGGATTTGTTGCCAGAAAATGCCCACTTGCAGCACCTGCAGAGATTTATGCAGCAGTCTGTAACAAAAGGGCGGCGCGGTTTGATTCCTGGCAAAAAGTAAATGAGGTAGAATAAACCTATTGTTTGTAGTAAGGACTTTAGTCCTTATTAGCAGCTAAAATTCGCGTCAGAGAGGACTGAAGTCCTCACTACAAACCTATGATCAGTTAGCTGTAGGGTGTGTCAATTTCAAGCCTTAACCCAGCTAAAAAAGTTTTGCTCCGGGGCACCTTACTGATGATATCGAGGATTTTATGAAAATTTTTATCAGCACTGGTGAGGTTTCGGGCGATTTGCAAGGAGCTTTGTTAGTTGCAGCCTTAAAACGTTACGCTGTCGCCGCTGGTTTGGAGTTAGAAATAACCGGATTGGGCGGCCCTCGTATGGCGGAAGCAGGTGCTACTATTTTAGGCGATACTTTGGGCATTGGTTCTATGGGCCTTATAGAATCAGTGCCGTACATTTGGCCCACAATCAAAGTTCAGCAAAAAGCTAAACAATATCTCAAAAACTTCCGCCCCGATGCTGTTGTATTGATTGATTATTTGACTCCAAATCTCGGTATTGGCAGCTACATCCGCCGCTGTTTGCCTGATTTGCCGGTGGTTTGGTACATCGCACCTCAAGAATGGGTTTGGTCGATTTCTCCTCGCAATACTGATCTGATTGTCAATATTTGCGACCAACTTTTGGCAATTTTCCCAGAGGAAGCTCGTTATTATCAAAAAAAAGGATCTCAAGTGAGTTGGGTTGGTCATCCTTTGGTGGATAGAATGCAATCTGCGCCCAGCCGGGAAGTTGCCCGCAAAACTTTGGGAATTGTGCCGGAACAGGTGTCGATCGCCCTAATTCCCGCTTCCAGACACCAAGAGCTCAAGTACCTGATGCCGGTTATATTTGAGGCAGCTCAAATTATTCAAGCTAAATTGCCGGAAGTTCATTTTTGGATTCCGCTTGCTAACAAAGCTTTCCGCAGCAAAATTGAACAGGCGATTGAGAATTACGGTTTGCGGGCTACTTTGTTAGAAAATCAAACTCTGGAAATATTAGCCGCTGCCGATCTGGCGATCGCTAAATCTGGTACTGTTAATCTGGAGCTAGCTTTGCTCGACGTTCCGCAAGTTGTCGCCTACCGCGTCAGTCCGATTACGGCGATTATTGCTCGCCACGTCCTGAAATTTTCGATTCCTTTTATGTCTCCGCCCAATTTGGTGCAAATGAAGCCGATCGTCCCGGAGTTGCTGCAAGACGAGGCGACTGCGGAAAATATAGTGAATCACGCACTGGAATTGCTGCAAAATGCCGATCGACGCCAGCAAACTTTGGCAGGTTATCGGGAAATGCGCGAAAGTCTCGGAGATGTGGGCGTGTGCGATCGGGCCGCTGCGGAAATCATGAAAAATGTTAAATTAAATACAGCTTCTTAAAGCAATTTTGGTATTGAAAGGTTATGTAGAAACCCGGTTCCTTTGTGGCTGGCTCGTGGACAAACCCACGATTTATTACCAGAAACGCGGTTGATTTCCTTAATTTCTATTAAAGCAACTTTGTTATTGAAATGTTATGCCAAGCAATCGGAAAAAGCGACCGATCGCTGTTGATTTATTTGCAGGCGCGGGCGGCATGACCCTGGGCTTTGAACAAGCAGGGTTTGATGTACTTGCCTCAGTCGAAATCGACCCTATTCACTGCGCCACACACGAGTTTAATTTCCCGCTGTGTTCTATTCTTTGCAAAGATGTCACACAGCTTACGGGTTCAGAAATTCGGAAAAAATCGGCGATCGGGCGGCGCGAGATAGACGTAGTAATCAGCGGTTCGCCCTGTCAAGGATTCTCCATGATGGGCAAGCGCGATGTGGACGACCCGCGAAATTCTCTAATTTTTCACTTTCAGCGCTTAGTTTTGGAGCTAAAACCCAAGTTCTTTGTAATGGAAAATGTGCCAGGAATTGCATCAGGAGAACACAAAGAACTCCTGAATGTTTTAATTAGCTCTTTTCTGAAATGTGGCTATAAAGTAGAAGAAAAATATCAAGTTCTCAACGCTGTTAACTATGGAGTACCGCAAGCTCGCAAACGATTGTTTTTGATGGGGTGCAAAGAAGGTTATGAGCTACCCAAATACCCTCAGCAAACTACTATACTGCCGAAAATTAAAATTCCTAAACGCTATAAAAAAATTAATTTGCCTGCTGTCCCGACAGTTTGGGATGCGATTGGAGATTTGCCGGAAGTGGAAAAGTACAGCGAGTTGCTGCATCGAGATTGGGTGATGGCGGAGTACGGAAAGTGCAGCACTTATGGGAGTATAATGCGCGGAATTGATGCTTTGGATGATGATTATTCCTACGATCGCGAGTACGATCGACAAATCCTCTCTGGTAGTTTGCGAACTAAACATTCTCAGGAATGTATAGAAAGGTTTCAGGCGGCCAAACACGGCGAAAAAGAGCCGATCAGCCGTTTTTACAAGCTTCACCCTGACGGAGTTTGCAACACACTCAGGGCCGGAACCGACAGGGCGAGGGGGGCTTATACTTCGCCGAGACCGATTCACCCGATCGCCCCTCGGTGCATTACAGTCAGAGAAGCTGCGCGACTGCATTCCTATCCTGACTGGTTTAGATTTCATGTCACAAAATGGCACGGTTTTCGCCAAGTCGGAAATTCTGTACCACCGCTACTGGCGAAAGCTGTCGCAGCGCAAATTATTAGCGCTTTAGGGGTGACAGCCTTTAAGCCCAGTCTCAAACTGACATGGGGAGATGATTCGTTGCTTAAACTCAATTGGTCGGAAGCAGAACAATATTATCTAAAAAGTTAAGAATTAGATTGACAGCGTATATCCAGGGCTACCCCCAATTAAGCGCGGGTTTAGCGTCCCCTGTATCAGTGATCACACTTCGATTACCCGCACGAGATGTCCCCGGTAGTTAAACAAACCGGGAATGTATTCCGGCGCGCTGTGCAGTTTTTTCAAGGTAAAAGTGGGAACTATTTCGACTACTGGTCTGCAATCCAAGGCGTAGCGTCCTATACATAAAATAGCAAAATCAACATCTGGATATCAGAGGAGATTTGAGATTGTGAAAGTCTGCCGGAAAACATTGTGAGAAATTTCACTGAGTTTTGCAACAATTACAAGTCTTTTGGACTTCTAGAGCTATTGTGTAAAAAGTGTATTTTCAGGAGACTCAACTACTATGGGTTGGTTTAAAAGACTGTTCGGACTCGAAAAGCCTGCACCCCAGGCTGAACCGATGGCACAAGTAGTACAGCAAGCAGCACAAGCGCAATCCATCGCTCCTGCTAAAGTCGGCCCAGACGGAAATTTTGACGAAAGTGGCTTAGCGAAGCGGGTTGCTTTAGCTTTTGACGCCGATGCAGAAGTTGCTGATATCGAGACTGTTTATGTAGCTCAGCTCAGCAGCACGGTTGTTCTCAAAGGTCAAGTTCCTAGTCAGGAAATTCTCGACAAGTTGGTGGCGATCGCCTCTGCTGAAGAAGGTGCCACAAACGTGCAAACCGATCAGGTGACAGTCGGCTAGTTCTTGGGAACCGAAGCAGTCTCGCTCCGGGTGCTGCTCAAATTAGCCAAAAACTCGATTAAACCCGCTGCGGCGGGTTTTTTGTTGCCGTCACCCCCCTCAAAATATTAATTATTGTAAATAAAATTGATTTATCTCAAAAAACAGTATAATTGAATACAGAAACTAAAAAAGTTTTAGCAAAGAAAACCAACCCTGACCTGACTGCCCTTTTTATCTCCATAAATATAAGGATCAAAAAATATGAAACTGACTTATCGCGGTTCAAACTACGAGTACGACATTCCGACAGTTGATATGATCGAAGGCGAAGTCGCGGGCAAATATCGGGGCCAAAACTGGAACTATCGGTATCCGAGACACATTCCCAACCCCAAAAAATACGGTGGCACAAACAATACCAAAAAGCGAGATGCTCAAGCTGGCGATCGGGATGTCGCAGCAGCTCGCGCCTCAGCGAGGGGGGAATATTACCCAACAGTTGTGGAAGTGGCGCAAGTGCACCAAGCGAATATTTGCAATATTCTCGATCGTAGAAAGGAAGCAGCCAAAGCCAAGGGCGATGAAACACTGCTGCGCTTGCTAGAAATTGAGTCGAGACACATGGTGTGTTAGAGAAAAAGCTTCCGAAAACAAAGCGTTTGTCAAGAGGGGGAAATCAACAGCGGCTTGATTTCCCCCCTCTTCCCATAAAGCAATTTTCAGGTAAGTGAAGTACAAATAAACCAGTTTCTGTCACCCCTTCACGCAAACCACCTGCTTCAGCGTCGCCACAACTTCCACCAAATCCGACTGCTGACTCATCACCTCATCAATCGGCTTATAAGCCCCCGGAATTTCATCTAAAAATTGCTCATCTTTCCGGCACTCAACCCCCTCAGTCTGCCGCACCAAATCATCGAGAGTGAATACATTTTTAGCTTGAGTGCGAGACATCAACCGCCCCGCACCGTGACTGCAACTACAGTAGCTTTCAGCATTTCCCTTCCCTTTAACAATGAAAGATTTCGCCCCCATCGAACCAGGAATAATCCCGTAATCCTCAACATCTGCGCGCACAGCACCCTTGCGAGTCACATACACATCTTCGCCAAAATGCACCTCTTTTTCCGCGTAATTGTGGTGGCAATTCACCTCTAATAACGGCTTAACAGATTTGCCTCCCGCGACGTGCTTTTCCACAATTCGCTTAAACCGATTCATCATTACATCGCGATTAAAACGAGCATAATCTTGCGCCCACTGCAAATCGTGCCAGTAAGCGGCAAACTCCCGCGTACCCGCTACAAAATAAGCCAAATCTTTGTCAGCCAGATTAATTTCTGCCAGTTTCGCTAAATCTTTAGCAGTCTCGATGTGCTGCTGTGCGAGCAAATTTCCAATGCCGCGAGAACCGGAATGCAGCATCAGCCAAACAAAGTTTTCTGTATCAACGCAAACCTCAATAAAATGATTGCCGCCGCCGAGGGAACCCATTTGTTTTAAGGCTTTATTATTTTGGTGCTGGACGCCTTGATGAAGTTGCTTAAACTCACCCCATCCCTGCCAGTTGGTGACAGTTTTTTCTACTTCCTTGTTTTCCGCAAATCCCACGGGAATTGCGGCTTCGATATCGAGGCGAATTTGTTTGAGTTTGCCTTCTAATTTGTTAGCGGTGAAAGGCATTTTAATAGCAGCCATCCCGCAACCAATATCAACTCCGACAGCAGCCGGAATAATTGCTTCTTTTGTGGCAATTACGGAACCGACTAAAGCACCTTTTCCTAAATGTACATCGGGCATTAGTGCGACGTGTTTGAATACAAATGGCAAAGATGCTACGTTTGCGGTCATCTTGGTTTCTTTTTCGCCTAGGGCGTGATTTGCCCAAGATAGCACGGGTTTTGGGGTTGATATGTCTAATTTTTCGTAGGGCATTTTTGTTTAAGTTGGTTTTGCCAGTTTGTTATGTAGTATTATTGTAACATAGCAACGGATGTCAAAAACACTAATTCTTGTAGGGTGTGTCAGTCGGGAATTTCTTTTGGGAGTCATAAAATGTTTACTGACGCACCTTACCCACTAATGCTTGCCGCGTCAACTTCACATCAAATGCAGTAGCGGTATTGTTTGTAAGTCGGACAGTCCGACAGGGAATGAATTCCCTGTCTCATAGCGAAAGTCCTCTGAAAGAGGACTAAAATCGATCGCACTTCCCGTCAAAATCTACAGTCGGTTAAAACCGACTTGAGCTTTGAGGCAGGGGTTTAAACCCCTGCCGGATTGCGGGCCAGTGCGTAAAAAGCTGACGCTACATTTTACAAATTCGCATTCTTTCTCCCCGCCTTCTGCACAGGAATAGCAACTGTCTGCGGTTTCTTCTTCGCTGCAAACATCCCAAAGAAGTCGTGCAGCAAAATATAGAAACACGGAATAATAAACAGCGTCAGCAGCGTCGCCAGCGACAAACCGGAAAACACCACCACACCCAGCGGTTGCAAGAATTCCGAACCGTCTCCAATGCCCAAAGCTAGGGGAAATAAACCCAAAACTGTGGTAATAGTTGTCATCAAAATCGGACGCAAGCGCTGAGGTGCCGCCCTGAGAATTGCTGGGGCGCGATCGACCTTTTCGTCTTCATGAATTTGGTTCGCCAACTCCACCATAATAATCGCATTATTTACCACAATTCCCACCAGCAAAATCGCCCCCACAATCACCGTTGCACCGATCGCAGTTTTAGTCGCATACAGCCCGAAAATCCCCCCAGCCAAAGCCAGCGGCACCGTTAACATAATCACCAGCGGATCGACAAGCGAATTGTACTGCACCGCCATCACCACAAATACCAAAAACGCCGCCAAAGATCCCAAAACAATCAGCGAACTTTGCAATTCCCGGTTAGTTTCCGCCGCCGAACTCGGTATCACTCGCACTCCTGGTGGCAATTTGATTTCCGACAAAACTGCATCCACTTGTTTCAAAGCATCGCCCAAACTCGCGCCCTTATTAATATTCCCCGCAATCATGAAAACTTGGCGCTGGTTAAGCCTTTGAATTTCCCCAGGCGCTTTTCCCAGTTCAATATTCGCCACATCGCTTAAGCGGATAATGCTGTTATCCCTAGCAGTTAAAGGGATAAACTTTAGTGCAGAAATCGATTGAACAGCAGCGCGATCGAACTGTACCCGCACATCAACCAAACGGTTTCCCCGCTGCAATTGCGTAGGAACAGAACCTTGAATTGCTGTCTGAATCGCCTCTCCAATTTGCCTCGCATTCAACCCGTAGATTTCCGCTTGTTCCCAGTTGGGGCGAATCTGCACTTCCGTCTGCTGCGGGTCTCCATCCGGGCGAAAAGTAGCTAAAGTTACCTTCTGATCCAAAGTTGCCAATATCTCGCGGCCAGTTTGCTGCAATATTTGTTCGTTTTCGCCCTGAAGCAGGACATCAACTTCCGCGCCGCGCACTGGCGAATTAGTTAAAACCAAACCCCGCACATTTTCTGGATTCAGGCGCAAACGAGTATTTTTGGGCAAATCAATTTTTTTATTCAATTCTTTCGTAACTCGCTGCACAAAATCCAATGTATTGGTGCCAGGTTTCAGCGTAATGTTGCAGCCGCCTCGCAGCACATTCTCCACCGTGTTGTTGCCGAACAACAGCCCGCCCACCGTCGTCAAAGTGTATTGAGTTTCTGGTTGGCTGAGGATAATTTTATCCGCTTCTGCCATGATTCTTTGGTTGGTTGCCAAATTTGTGCCGGCAGGAAACAAAGCAAACAATCTCGCTTGACCGGTATTAATTCTGGGCAATATTTCCTGGGGGATTTGACCAGCCATCAGCCAACTGCCACCGCCCAATCCAATAATCGCTACTGCAATGATAATCAACCGCCACCGCACTATTCCCGATAAAAATTTACCGTAACCGGCGGTAGCATTGGTAAAAGCTCGATCGAATGCGCGCAGCGGCCAAAAGTTGCTCAAACCGCTGGATACCCGCAGCGCTAGCAGTCGAGAAGCCATCATCGGTACAACTGTCAATCCGACAATCAGAGAGGCGGCCACGGAAAAGCTGATGGTGAGAATTAATTCGTTGAAAAGTAAGGAAACTAAGCCGCCTATTAGCAAAAATGGCAGTACAGCAACTAAGTTAGTGATGGTGGAAGCAAATAAAGCTGATTCTAATTCTTGGCTGCTTTTTTCTGCTTGCTGCATCAACTGCTTGTTACTTAAGCGCTGCTTACCATTGGCACTGTTTTTATTGCTGGTTCCTTCAACAATATTCTCCAGCATGACGATCGAGTTATCGACCACAATTCCCACACCCAGCGCCAAACCGCCCAAACTGAAAACGTTCAGAGATAGGCCAAAAACTCCCATCAGGATTATCGCCATTAAAGTTGCGAGGGGAATGGCCAGGACAATAATCAAAGTTTGGCGAAGGGAAGCGAGGAACAGCAATACAGAAGCCCCGGCTAAAACAGCCCCGGTTAAACCAGAAAATAGGACATTGCTAATAGAATCGCGGATGAACTTAGACTCGTCGAAGGTATTGACGATAGTCGTGCCTTCGGGAATGACCCCGGATTCTTTTAATTCTTCTAGCCGCTTTTTGATGCCGTCTACAACTGAGATTGTATTCGCGTCCGGCTGCTTTTGAATGCTAATTTTTACGGCTGCTTTCTGATTGAGAAATACTTTAACTCGCTCTTCTTCAGTACCGTCAATTACCTGAGCAAAATCGCGCAAAAACACTCGTTTTGGCGGATTAGAACCCGATGCTTGAAAAGAAATTGCCTGAATTTCTTTGGCATTCTTAAATCGCCCGACGGTACGGGTTAAAGGTTCCGCTGCTTCTTGCCGCAGTCGCCCGCCGGAAGTGTCGAGGTTGCGGGATTCGAGGGCTGATAAAACGTCGGAAATACTGACACCTAAAGATTGCAAGCGATTTAAGTCAATATTTACTTGAATTTCTTCTTGCACGCCGCCGGCAACGTCAACTGCTGCTATTCCTGGAATTACGTTTAATTCTCTGGATAATTCTTCGTCGGCAAATACGCGCAAATCCACTCCTTGCAGGGAGTTGGAAGTGAGGGCAAATTCGTAAATCGGCTGCTGGGAAGGGTCAACTTTGAAGAGAGTGGGCGATTCCACTGTGTCGGGAAGTCGGTTGCGGATGCGGTTGACAGCAGCGGTGGCGTCGTTGAGGGCCTGGTCGATGTTGCCCCCGGGTTTGAAGAATAAATCGACGCTGACTTGTCCTTCGCGAGTGCGGGAGAAAACTTGGATGACGCCTTCAGTGGCGGAAAGTCCTTGTTCGAGGGGGCGGGTAACTTCGTCTATTGCTACTTCTGGGGAGACTCCGGGGGCGTTTAAGCGCACGCCGATGCGGGGATAGGTGATGGATGGTAGCAAGTCAACGGGCAGTTGGGTAATGTAGAAAAAGCCCACGATTATAATAGCAAGTGTCAGCATGAGGGTGCCAATATGGCGACGGATGGCGATCGCGCTAATGCTGAATCCGGGTTTGTCGGGGGTCATTTGATTTTAGATTTTAGATTTTTGAATTGAAAAGTTTACCCAGTCAGCCAGCCTGCAAAGGAATGAATCGCGGGGGTGGCGACCAAATTGTTTTCGCTCAGGCTTTATTTTGTATAGGCAGTGAGAGAATATTTACGCTCTGCACCTGACAAGTAGTATAATAAATTTTAATAAATTGTCAAAAATGTTTTTTTGAATATTCCTTTAGAGGTAGTCGGTCGCCCAAAATGCAGATTGGCAGAAATTGCGAGGGGATTTTGAATCTCTGTAAGTTATCGCCATCAGGAACAGGCATCTTGCCTGTTCCACAACAAATAAACTTTCTTGTGGAACAGGCAAGATGCCTGTTCCTAAAGTCTTCTTCCCTTTTCTCTCTTGCTTCTTGCTTCTTGCTTCTTGCTTCTTCCTTCTTCCTTCTTTTACTGTACTTGAGAGCCGTGGACGCGGGGGTCGGAGCTACTTGTTTTCACAGGCCCTGTGGGGGGAGTAAAATTAGAAACTTGACCGCCAGCTTGGGCGTGTGGCAGAGGTTTTCCTGCAATTAAAGCTTCTAAGTTAGCTTCCATAATACTGCGCGGCATTTCGCCCATCGTTTCAGCAACGGCGCTGCCTTTATCGTTCAAGTAGACAAAGTGCGGAATGCCGTCTACTCGATATTTGGTGATTTCTGGCAGCCATTTGTCATTGTCTACATTCAGCATTACAAAATTTAGCGGTTCGGCGTATTTCTGTTTAATTTCGCTCAAATCGTTAGCCATTGCCTGACAGCTACCGCACCAATTGGCATAAAATTCCATGAGTGTCGGTTTCCCATTTACCAAAGCTGTTTCTAATGGCGTTGAAGCTTTTGCCATGTCGGTGAGACTGCTTGACGGCGTTTGGGTTTGCAGCCCGAAGAAGATGGATATTGAAAGAGCGATCGCTGTTAACACGATCAATAAGTTTCTGAGGCGCGTGGCGACTTTTGTTTCGGGATTTTTGGCTGCGGGGACGACTGTTGACTTGGGGGAATTCTGGGTCATAAAATAAATTGCGCGTTGATTTCTATGTTTTTATTTTAAATAATAGATTCAGATTATAGCACATTTTGAGATAATCAGACCCATTTCATAAAAATTTGTGCTAAAGGCAGTAATTAGATTAAGTGCGCTAAAACATAAGATAACAAAGATTGTTTTTAAATTACCGAGGACTTGCAGGGTGAAAAAACGGGTAACACTGACGTTTCCCCAACGATCGATCCAAATGCCTGTCACCTATCGACTGGCAAAGGATTTTAATGTTGCAGCCAACATTATCCGTGCTCAGGTAGCTCCGAATCAAGTGGGCAAACTGGTGCTAGAGTTATCAGGGGATATCGACCAACTAGAAGCGGCGATCGACTGGATGCGATCGCAAAATATCGGCGTTTCCCTAGCCAGTCGGGAAATACTCATAGACGAAGATATCTGCGTTCACTGCGGTTTGTGTACGGGAGTTTGCCCGACGGAAGCCTTGACCCTTGACCCAGAAAGCTTTAAACTAAGTTTTGCTCGATCGCGGTGTATCGTTTGCGAGCAGTGCATCCCTACTTGTCCGGTGCAAGCTATTTCTACTAACCTCTAGAAACTGTACACACTCATCGGAAGCATCATCTTTTTTCCCTGGTTCTCCTAATTGTGCCATTGGATGAAAAAAAACTCTTGGGTTTCCCTAACTCTACTTTTTGTTACTTATTTCACTTTTGGCTGGAAATTATCAGAGTTTGATGTTCCCCCGCACCTGACTTGGTTTCTAGCCATAGCTTCAATTCTAGTGTTGGCGGCCGCCTTGTCGTTCCCGCTGAGAGACATAAAAGCATTAATCATGCGGTGGTTTTCGAGTGATATCGGTGCTTTTCTTTCTATTATTGTAGGAGCTTTTGTGGCAGTGGTAGTTTTTGCTTGGCTGCACCTTTTTGCTACTTGTTTACTCTTGATTTCAGCCGGAGCTTTGGCAAGACTCGATATTCAAATATCTGGTTGGAAGAATTGGCGGGCTTTTGCGGTATTAGCTACCATTTCTTTAACAGGTGTGGCGCTGGGGGGAGCGAGCGAGTTTTGGTTAAAAACAGGCAGGCTCGTATTCTCTTAATGAGGAACGGGAAATTCAACCAACCAAATTCTATAACTCGTAACGCAGATTTAGCCCAAAACTATCAGAGCGCCCATCAATAAATACAGCTTATTTTTTTTTAATCCCCCTCCCGGATTAATTCCCCTTCCGCGCCGTAATCATAGCAGTTTTCAAGCCTGGTGAGGTACAGCTTGTCAATGGCTGATTCCCCGTTGGTTGTTACCAATGCCCCATTCCCAACTACCCATTCCCCATTACCAATTACCAATTAACGACGAACCTGGAGGGGAACTGAAAACCGCTATGGGAGTATTGAGGTTTAGCCACTGTTGCTCAAAATGTTATGCCCAAGAGTCCGCAAGTCGGGCAGGCAAAAACTCGATTGCAATAAAAAAGCAGCTTTAGGGAGCTGCTAGTCAGAATGCATGAGGTATTGTTTTTAGAATAGGACAGGTTGAATTCGATCGGTGCTGGGTTACATTTTTTGATACGGGAGAGTTGATGAGTGAATGGACGATCGTAAAATCGTCACATAGCAGGGTATCATTGATGCTAAATTTCCCGACAATCAAGTTAGCGTTTAACTGTCCTTGCGCCCTACAGCCCTTCAGCGGTGGGGCCATTTTATTTTTAGGGATAACTCAATAGCCGGCTTTAACGAATCAGATGATTCTGGCATTAGTTCTTGTATAAAATCTCCACATCGCCACATCCTCATACCTATAAAACTTACGCATTACATCCACTCAAACCCGGTGGATTTCAAAATATGGGGTAGTTAAACGGACACACTCAGACAAAAATCAGTATTTTTACCGAAGTCATACAATTTTAGATTTTAGATTTTAGATTTTAGATTTGGGGAATAACTGATGAAGCTGGTGGTTTGGAGCTTGCTTAGGGTTGCATTATTTTTGGGAACTAATATCAAAAGTCTTCAAAAACCTATTATTTTCCCACAAACCCGGTTTCTGAATGTATCAATTGAGATCAGGCCCGGTTTCTGATTTGATAACTTTTTGGATTTCCTCCATCGCCCTAGTCGCGACGGCTTCAGGCCTTTCCCCCACACCAGCATAGACTCGGACATCTGCTTGAGTGTAGAAACGCTCTCGCTCTTTCAAAAGGCTTTGCAGCTTAGATTTGATCTCGCCCTCCTGCAGTAGGGGTCGAGCGGTGTCTGAACGCAGTCGATCGTACAATTGATCTACAGGCACATCCAGCCAAACTACTACACCGTAGTGCAAGTAACCCCAATTCATCGATCGCGTCACAATGCCACCGCCCGTAGCCACGACCGAATTTTGATACGCAGACAATTCGCCGAGCACTTTAGTTTCTAGTTCCCGAAAAGCCTCTTCCCCTTCTCGATCAAAAATCTCAGCAATTGACTGATTAGCAACTCGAACAATTAGTTCATCAGTATCAAAAAAACGGTATTTTAATTTTTTTGCCAAAATCCGCCCTACCGTTGTTTTCCCCGCACCCATCATCCCCACAAGATAGATATTTACTCCCCTCAACCCATCCACTGCCAAATCCTCCGATATTTTTCTATTTTTTCAGGTTAATCGATCTGCCACTGAGGCCATCATCGTCATCAAACTCATCACCCTCATCCAATCCCCAATCCTCATCTGCTTCTGCAAGAGGATTTATTGGTGCTTCATCAGCGGGTTTAGGAATGTCCCCTCCCGGAGGAACGATCACCCGATACTCGGCATCGTATACAGACTCAGTTTGTCCCACCCCAGACTGGCTCGGATCTCTATAGCCGTAAGAATATACTGAGCCAGCCCAAGATTTGCTTTTTGGTTCCTGCTGAGCTTCGTAAGCCCTCGGATTTGCCGCTGGAACATCATTGACCTGCGGTTGATCGGGAAAATCGCGATCGTCCCCCCAATCGTCATCACCCCCTTGAGAGCCGGATTTTGAGCCATCTGAGACCCAATCGTCCTCATCGTCTGCTGCATAAGTCCCCGGTTGAGCGTAATCCTTCGCCCCATCAGGCTTCGGAGTTTCTTGCTGGAAAGTCCGGGCACTGTAACCCGCCGACGAGCCGTACTCAGTTCGGTAGGAACCAGCAGCCTGAGTTTGGCTATTTTCCCTATTCAGATCCGGGTCAATTTCCAGCTTTCTAGGAGGGGGAGGCGGCGTGTAAGGCGTTCTCCTGTCCTCTGGGAAAGTATCGGGACGGCTGCGACTGGATCTGCCGGCGCGGTCTGCCGTTAGAGATAGGTAATTTGAAAAAGCCAGCAAACCAGAAATCAATAAAGATGTGACAGCTCCCATCGCCAGGCTCAGCAAAATCCAGATAGATAAAGGCAAAGCAGGCGATCGAACTCCCAAAAATACCAGAGACAATGCTGGCTCCACATTTTGCAGGGCAAAAATAGTTAACCCCAACACAATTACTAGCAAAAATACAAGTCGCATATTAAAAATATTGGTAATTGGTAATTGGTAATTGCTAATTGGGAATTGCTAATTAAAACTAACAAATCATCAATAACAAACTGTCAACTGTCAACTGTCAACTGTCAACTGTCAACTAACTCCCTTCTTCTTCCTTCCAGCGTTTGAGAGGAACGCAATCAATCCCCAACTGGTCTAAAGCGCGAGCCACCACAAAGTCTACCAAATCTTCAATAGTTTGCGGATTGTGATACCAAGCAGGAATCGCTGGTACAATTCTAGCTCCAGCTTCCGCCAAGGTAGTCAAATTCCGCAGGTGGATCAAGCTAAAAGGCGTTTCGCGAGGCACGAGTACCAATTTTCGCCCTTCCTTGAGCTGAACGTCGGCCGCTCTTTCAAGCAAATCCGAGCTCAAGCCAGCCGCCAATTTGCCCAGCGTACTCATGCTACAGGGAATAATGATCATCCCTTGGGTACGAAAGGAGCCACTAGCAATATTAGCACCGACATCTTGCCAAGGATGACACCGAAGTTTACCCATTGTGGCGACTCCTGCTTGTTCCCGCCAGAATTCCTCTTGAAGCGTCGGTTCGGCGGGCATTCGCGTGTTCTGTTCGCTTTGCCAAACCATGTAAGTAGATTTCGATGCTACCAGTTCGATCGCGCGATCGGCTTCCAACAAATATTTGAGAGTTCGCACCGCATAAATCAGTCCCGATGCACCGGTAACTCCTACAATGAGGGGGTAGTTATTCGTCATTAGTTATTTGTTAGTTGACGGTTGAGTGTTGCTAGTAATTAGTTGTTAGCTCAAATTTGTTAGCATTGGAATTATTCATATCTCTCTTCTGTTAATCTGCGTGAATCAGCGTCTATCCCTTGTCATCTGCGGCTAACAAATTCTCTTTTTTTCACCGCAGATACAGGCAGATTAACACAGATCAACGCAGATTAATTATATAAATTGTACCGGATTGGATATTAGTCATTAATTGTTTATTGATGATTGCTGAGTATAGTTGGGCGCCCACTTGTTAATACTTAGTTGCCCGATAATGACAACTAAGTATTGAGAAAAGTTAACTGTCAACTGTCAACAGTCAACAGATTATTCATCATCATCAAAAGCTTGGCTGCCGCCCCCAACTGCAACTAAATCAATTTGCTGGCGGTAGTAGTCAACACTCTTGACTTGAACTTCTACCCGATCGCCCAAACGGTACTGATTGCGGTTTTTGCGGCCCACCAGAGTTTGCTGGCGCGATCGATATTCGTACCAATCATCCTTCAGCGAAGAAACGTGCACCAATCCCTCAACACGCAGGATGTCGCTCTCCGGTGGTCGCACCTCAATTTCCACAAAGAAACCGTAAGACTGTACACCTGTAATCAAACCCTGGAAAGTTTGACCGGTGCGCTCTTTCATCAATCCGGTTTTCTTCAATCCCTGCAAATCGCTTTCAGCATCCTCAGCAACCCTTTCGCGTTCCGTCAGGTGTACCACGGCCGATGCAAACTCTGTCTCAAATTCGTGGTGCAAATCTGGCGGGAGAACATTCCAAGTAATTTGACCGTGACAGGAGGAATGGTGCAAGTCAACTTTTTCCTTAGCCCGTGTTGTGCGGCTGCTGCGGCCTTGCTCGAACACCGCTTGCAACACCCGCAGCACCAGCAAATCGGCGTAGCGGGAAAGCGGCGAAGTGCACCGCGTGTAACCCTCTGACAGCCCCAAACCGAAGTGCGGCTTGGCAGTGGTGCTGTAAACAGCGGGCTTCATGGTGTCTTCGAGCAGGTAGGTGAGAACTCTTTCGGACTTAAGGCCGGCAAACTGCTGGGTAAATCGCTGAAAGTCCAAGGGCAAAACTTCTTCTTCGGTTTCGAGATACAGTTCGCCTCCGAGATTGTTCGAGAGTTTGATGAACTCTTGAATGTCTGCCGGATCTGGCATCGGCTGGACACGGTAAATTGCTGGGACTCCCAAGGCTTGCAGGTGGGTGGCGACAGCTTGGTTGGCGAGTACGACCAACTCGGAGACAGCCGACTGAACGGGGGGAGCTGTTGCAAAAGCTCCTAATTCGCCTTCGTCGTCGAAGTGAGAGTTAGCATCAGGCAAATTTAGTTCAAAAGCTCCTCGCTTGAGCCTTGTCTGTCTGGCTGCCTGTGAGGCGGCCCCGATTTGATCGAGGAAAGGACGGAGGGCGGAAGATAAAGGGTGTTCTTCGGCATTGCTTGGTTCGAGAATTGCTTGAGCTTGCTCGTAGGTGAGGTGGTAGTCAATTTGAATGACGCTAGTTTGAATTTCGTATTCTAGGAGTTCTCCTGATTGGTCGAGGGTGAGCAGTATGCTGAAGGCCAGCCGTTCTGTGTCTGGCAGCAGGGAGCAGCGCTCGTTGAGTGTTTCTGGCAATACGGCGATGATTTTTTCTCCCAGATGGGCGGCGGTGCCTCGCTTGCGGGCTTCGCGGTCGATCGGGGTTTCTGGCTGCACGTACTCGGCGGCGTCGCTGATGTGGATTCCTATTTGCCAGCGGCCGGGCTTCAGGGTTTCGATCGACAAAGCGCGTTCTACTGGCGGATCGGACAGGAATGATGTTGGATCAAACTCGTTTTCGCCTCCTCCTTCGGAGATATTTTCCTCCTGGGCTTGAGGAGCATTGTTTTCGCTATTGGTTGTTCCCGGTTCGTTTTTGCTGAAGCTAACCGTCAGAATGTTACGCAAATCTAGGCGTTTTTTGATGTCGGTTTTTTTGACTTTGCTGGGCAAATTTTCGGCTGCTTTGATGACGGCGGCGGGGAACGATCGCGGCAAGTCGTGTTTGCAGCATACGATGTCGAGGTCGTCGGCAGCTTCGGCATCGGAACCTAGTACCTGTACTACTTTGCCGACTGGCCGATGGGTGCCGAGGGGGTAGCGTTTGACTTCGACGTGTACTAGGTGGTCGATCGCCTCTTGGAGATTTGTGCCGTTTGCGAGCAAGTCTAGTTCAAACAACAGGCGATCGTCCAGGGGGATTGCTCTGTAGCTGACGCGGCCGGTGGGGGTGGCGGTTTGCTTGACTCGCGCGAGTACCGAGGGGTTGGCGCGTTCGAGGATGAGCATGACTTCGCCTTCGGGCGATCGGCGGCGGCTACCTTCTTTGATGATTTTGACTAAGACTCGATCGCCATTCCAAGCTGTCGAGAGGTGACTTTCCCGCACGTAAACGTCTTCTGAGCCTTCGGCGTCTTGAATTGCAAAGCAAAATCCTTTGCTCGAACAGCGCAGTTTTGCTTCTACTACGTCGTCTTCAGCTACTCGGCGATAGCGGCCTTTGTCTTTGACTAATATGCCAATTTTCTCTAGAGCTTCTAATGCGATTTGAAGTTTGAGTTGACTGGTGGCGTCGTTGCAGTCGAGTTTTTTCTCCAATGCTTTTGGGGCCACTAATTTGTCTTCTGTAAAATTTGCCAGCAGTGCAGCGATAGAAAATTCCATGTAGCGATCGATCCTCTTGTTTCCAGCAATTAGTCTAAATTTTGGCGAAATCAGCCGCACCCCCTCGGGCCCTCGCAGTGCCTGCTTCCCAACAAATGCGCGGGTTGATAGGTGGAGACGCGAGCACAGCCACCTTGTTTCATCGCGAGTTTTTTTTGAGATTCTCTCCCGACACCGGCTTCGTGCTAAGTGTCTGCTGTCTGTATTGAACTGACTGCTGACGGTGCAGAAAACTGTCCCGCACGCTATTCCCCAATACAATTTTTTAGCGTTGGTTTGTTTGCTTTTAGGTCAGCAGCGCCGAGCACTTCGCGAATTAGAAAGCCTCTGTCGGTTCTTAAAAGATGGCTCGATACTGAAAGCAACGGCTTGAGTCGAGGATGAGCCGATGGAGGGATGGAGAGGGAGAAAATGTGCATTTCTCGCTTCTGCCTTGTTTCCTTCTGCGTTGTTCCTTCTTCCTTTTGAAGTGCCTCTTGCCTCTTGCTTTAGCAAAGAACTTACCGGATCAAGGCAAAATTGCTAGTAGCTCGCCGCTGCGATGCCCCTGTTTTTTGCACGCGATCTGTCCTTGCGGACGGAGGTGCAACGAGCGGGCCGGGAGCAATCTGTGCTGTAGAAAGTGCAGGTACGCAAACCGGAGACTTTTACTACTTTTGCTTAGTTGCTGTGTCATCTCCTATAGGTAGAAATGACGCCCGATGCTTGTTAGCTTAAACCGCTGGATGTGGCATGGGGTTTAGTGGCGTTTAAGGTTGCGCGGATGACTCACCTTTAATTTATTGTATGTTGAATAGGTGCTTTCAGAAAATTGTTTTCTCAGGGCTGTACTACACTTAAGTCATAAGCCCCCTCTGGTTTCGGGGTCAAAAAATTATGTTTGCTGAATTTCGCGCCCTTTATCCCGCTGGACAGTTAATTTGTGAGTTGCTGACTGTTCATCACGGTAAGTTTGTTGTTCGCTGTCTGATTCAGGTTGACGGCAAAACTCTGGCTACGGCTATGTCGGCTGCTGAGTCTGTTGAGGATGCTGAAGACCGCGCCCGGTTGCGAGCGATCGCTGTCCTTGGATTTGCTGCGCCCGATCGTGCGATCGCGAGTGTTGATCCGGCTCCGGTTGCTCCAGTTGCTCCCGTTGCTCCGATTGCTCCGGTTGCTTCCGTTGCTCCAGTTGCTCCTCCCCCTCCCCCTCCTCCTGCTGTTCCGGTTCCTGTTGGGCCGACAAGTGTTCCTCTTCCGGTTCTAGAAATGCCTGTTGCTGACAACTTGCCTGAAACACATCCAAGCAATTTTGTCAAGACCGAAGCGAAATTAAATGAAGAGCCGATCGCACCTGTAGCGGAACCGCTGCCACCAACGGTCGATCGCGTCGAGGCTACTGGGTTTGTACCAAAGCAGTTAGACTCGGACGCTTGGCTTTCTTCTAGCTACGGCGAACCACTTCAGGAACTGGAGGTACCGACTTCTAGCCAAAGTGAACTGCTACAGGGTGCGGCCGAAGTCAGGGAATTGCAACCGATCGCAGTAGGAATTCCGAGCGATGCGATCGAGGATAATTCTGATACGATCGCGCAAATAGACGCTATCCTCAAACGCCTGCAATGGAAGAAAAAACAGGAAAGCGACTGTCTCGAACACAATTACGGCAAGTCGTCTCAGAGAGAGCTTTCTACCGAACAGTTGGTAGATTTCCTAGAATATCTGGAAATCTACAGCAGGACTACTGAGGAAATCAAGCGGTTGAACTGGACTCCCAACCAAGGAAAAGATTATCTCAAACAAGGTTATGGCAAAGAAGCGCGCCATTTCTTAAATCAAGTAGAATTGCTCGACTTCCTGCAATATCTCGAATCTTTGCCTTAGTAATTATGTAGGGTTTCTAGGTGTGATATTTTTTTAGAAAAAGCTACATATAGCAGTTTTCAACTGTAGGAAATACAGTAGGAACACGGGACACTGTGCCGTGTCATGCGCCCCAGCATCTGTAATTCACTGCACTGAAAACTGCTATATAACTGTTAAAAATTAAAAATCAAAAATGAGGAAATATTCTTCATTTTTGATTTTTAACTTTTCATTTAGACGACAGCGGCGATCGGGCGGCTGGCGGAAGGACGGCGATCGATCACTTGATCGACTAATCCGTAGTCCTTTGCTTCTTCAGCCGACATGAAGAAATCCCGTTCGGTATCTTCTTCAATGCGGGAAAGCGGCTGACCGGTATGGTTGGCAAGATGTTCGTTCAGGCGGCGTTTGTGGTACAAAATCTCTTTGGCCTGAATTTCAATATCGGTTGCTTGTCCTTGAGCTCCGCCGAGAGGTTGGTGGATCATAATCCGGGAGTGAGGCAAACTCATCCGCTTGCCTTTAGCACCGGCACTCAATAGGAAAGCGCCCATGCTGGCTGCCAAACCGAGGCAAATAGTGCAAATGTCGGGGCGGATGTGGTTCATCGTGTCAAAAATGCCCATACCTGCTGTTACCGAACCCCCTGGGGAGTTGATATAGAGGTAAATATCTTTCTCCGGGTCTTCGGCGTCTAAAAATAGCAATTGGGCAACGATCAGGTTAGCCAAGTCTGAGTCAACCTGTTGGCCCAAGAAGACGATGCGATCGCGCAGGAGTCGCGAGTAAATGTCAAAGGCGCGTTCGCCGCGACCGGATTGTTCTATAACTGTTGGGATCATTGACGCCTGCCTGCCTATTACGTATCTTTTTTTAATTTTAGCGATTAGGGCTCAGTTATAGTTAGCGATCGGTGGCGTGCGATCGAGAAATCGGCAAAATCCTTTAGCTGGGCGGGGTTGGGGCGGTAATTTGAGGAATTTGTGGCGGGGGTGCGATCGGATTTCCGATCCAAGGGCGATCGATGTTGAGGAAGCGGACATCAATAAACGTTAAATGTTGTTATGTGGCGATCGTATCATTGCGATAACTCAAATCGCTCGATCGCCGCTGACACTAGCAAAATGGTCGAAAAATTCATCGATCGAATCACCAGCTTCGAGATAATCAAGTAGAGTCTCGATCGGGACGCGAGTAGCAATAAAGACAGGACTTCCACCTAAAATATCGGGGTCGCTATGAAAGATAGTAGCTGCGTATTGCAAAGAAAAGGTTGTGACATCGAGACAATCTTCCTCAGTCCAGGTATCACTTTGCTCGAACGTTCTGTTAGTTTCCATCGCTAAATCCCCACTGAAATTCCATCCTATGAATCTTTTATATCAATACTCCGGACAGTTTTTAAAGAGGAATGCGATCGCAATAAAATAGAGAAGTGAAAAAAGTGAGTGCAATCT
>NZ_JAUBOY010000093.1:0-10676 GCF_036700465.1 Microcoleus sp. T3_A4
ATTCAAGTTCGAGCGCCCGAATTCAAGTTCGAGCGGCCGAATTCACATTATAAGTAATTACCCGAACCTGATATAAATCACCGATAAATCATAGCAATCAATCTGCGTTAATCCGCGTGCATCGGCGGTTAACAAATCCTCACCCTACAAACGCGGCCGCAATCCATAATGACGGTAACGCCAATAATCGCGCAAAATCCGATCGTGATCGAAACACAATTCACGAGGAATCTGCCAAGATTCAAAAATTTTTAAACTTTTAGCATCATCGGCGGCTTGAGGTTCGCCCGTTGCAGAAGCCAAGAATACAATACTGATAGTGTGTTCGCGGGCGTCGCGATTTGGGTCAGAATAAACGTAAAACTGCTCAATTAATTCTACATTCAAACTTGTTTCTTCTAAAGCTTCGCGTTTTGCCGCCGTTTCTACCGCTTCCCCGTAATCGACAAAACCGCCGGGAATTGCCCAGCCGTAGGGAATATTGCGGCGTTCGATGAGTATGATCGGCCGATGGGGGCGATCGGCTAATTCGATGATAATATCAACTGTAGGAGCGGGATTTCGATAAGTCATACCATTTTAGATTAAAGAATTGAATAATGTATCGTTGCAGTTTAACTGTGGAACCGGCATCTTGCCCGTTACTGAGAATGCTGCACAATGTGCGATCGACCTCACCTACAGTTCTACAATATACTTGCATATAATGTACGGATTGCGATCGCCGACCAAAAAGAGAGATTGAAAGTATGCCTAAGTGGCTGGGAAAAGTTTTAGGTATCGGTACGGGTACAATCATCCTCCTCGGTGCGACTGGATACTGGTACGTTTTTATTGCCGGGGCACCTCAGTTAGACCCTCCGAAAGTAGTAGTAGATGCCAACTTAAATTTTGAACTCAAAACATATAAAAGTGCAGCTATGAATTCAGAGCGCACCTATGGCTTAATTTTGCCGCCTGGGTACGCAAATAATCTCAAACAGCGCTATCCAGTGATTTTTTTGCTGCACGGCGGGCACGGAGACGCGCGCGCTTATCAGGACAAAGCCGCTGTTACTTCTGTGCTTCACAATTTATATAAAAGCAAAAGATTGCCGCCATCAATTGTAATTACTCCTGACGGGAACGACAAGCGGGGTACGAGTCCTTTGTGGGACCCGCAGTATTTTGACGGGCCCAACGGTAAGGTGGGAAGTGCCATCGGCTCCGAGTTAGTGTCCATCGTAAAATCGCGCTACAGAACGCTGGAAGACCCCAAATTCTGGGCAATGGGAGGACAATCTTCCGGGGGTTGGGGAGCTTTTAATATCGGTTTGCGCTACTTGAATAATTTTAATATTCTGTTCAGCCACAGCGGTTATTTTACAGATCAAAGCGGCAAGGCTAACAGTCCTAAATATTTAGTGGAAAAACTCCCTGTTAAAGATAAACAGCAGTTGCGCGCTTATTTGGATGCGGGGGAAGCAGACGAAAAATTTCTGATTTCCACTCAACAGTTCCACGAGCAATTAAACAGTTTGGGTATAGCCAACGAGTTTAAAAAATTTCCGGGAGGACACGGGATTGTTGGCCCGGATGTCGGTTGGAATTATTGGCACAAGCATTTAGCCGATTCTTTGAGCTATGTTGGAAAACAGTTTAAAATATCACTGGCAACACAGAAAAATTAGAAAGGTCAACAGTGTTACCCCAAAAAACTAGGATTGGACTCTGGACTGCATCATTTTTAACCGGATTGGTAGGAGTTATTAACCTGCTGTCTGCTGTAACTCCCAGTTTACCCGATCGCCGAAATTGGTTGGAGCCATTTTTTCCTTTTCCCGTGCGTGCGGGCGGCCATTTTTTTGCAGCAGTTATCGGCTTTATGCTGCTAACTCTGGCCACTAATTTGTTGCGGCGCAAGCGGATTGCTTGGTTGCTGACGGTGGGATTGTTAATCGTTTCTATTGTAATTCATTTAGTCAAGGGATTAGATGTTGAAGAAAGCTTGCTTTCTGGGGTGCTGCTGTTTCAGTTGTTGGTGATGCGACAGACGTTTACGGCTAAATCCGATCGCCCTTCAATTGCTCAAGGAATCCGGGTTTTGCTGGGGGCTTTGCTGTTTACGCTGGCCTACGGGACGGCGGGTTTTTATATTCTGGATGGGGGTTTTCAAGTTAACGGACAAGCGGTTAATTTCGATTGGGACGATGCTATATTCCAAACTGTTGCCATGTTTTTTACGGCGGACAATGCGGGGTTGGTTCCGCAAACTCGGTTTGCTAACTTTTTTGCGGATTCGATTTATGCTGTAGGTACGGTAACGCTTGGTTACGCACTTTTAATGCTTCTGCGGCCGGTGCTGCTGCGAAATTCGGCAAGTATTTCGGAACGGAATAAAGCTCAAGAAGTTGTAGCAAAATATGGGCGGACAACCCTAGCAAGACTGGCGTTGCTTCAGGATAAATCTTATTATTTTAGTCCTTCGGGAAAAAGTACGATCGCCTACGTGCCGAAAGGTAGAGGTGCGATCGGTTTGGGAGACCCCATCGGGCCTGTTGAAGACCGCAAAGAAGCAATTCTAGGGTTTCAAGAATTTTGCTATCGCAATGATTGGTATCCAGCATTTTATCAAACTTTGCCCCAGGATCTAGAAATGTATTCTACTCTCGGTTTTCGAGTGGTGCAAATTGGCGAAGAAGCTATTGTCAATCTCAAAACTTTTACTCTCAAAGGCAAGAGCAATCAAAACTTGAGAACTGCTATCAACCGACTTACAAAAGCTGGTTATCAAATTGAATTTTACGAACCTCCTTTAAGTTCCGAATTGATACGGCAAATGAAACTTGTGAGCGACGAGTGGCTGCAAATAGTTCAGGGTGCGGAAAAAAAGTTTTCGGTGGGTTGGTTTGACGAGGCATATTTGCGGGAAACTCGCGCCGTAGCACTCCACACTCCCGACGGTAGAATTAGTGCTTTTGCTAATATGATATCGGCGGGAGATGGGGTAGTTGGAGTTGATTTAATGCGGCGTCGCACTGAGGTGGAAAATGGCACGATGGAGTGTTTGTTTGCTTCGATGTTGCAGCATTGTCAAGAATTGGGATATCAAGAATTTGATTTGGGTTTGTCTGCTTTGGCGGGAGTGGGAGAATCTGAGAAATGTGGGCGGTTGGAAAAGGTTTTAATTTATCTTTCGGCTCACTTGAGCAAGTTTTATAATTTTAAGGGATTGCACAGTTTTAAAGATAAGTTTGGGCCGCGGTGGGAACCGCGTTATTTTGTTTATCCGAGTTTGGGAAGTTTGCCGGATGTTGTGGTTGCTTTGATTCGGGCCGATTCGGGCGATCGACTTTTGGATTATTTGCGGCCGGGAGGGTAAGCGATTTTGGATTTTAGATTGGGGAGGAATGACTGGTTCCCAGGCGTTTGCCGAAAGGTGCCGTTAACTGGTTCCCAGGCTCTGCCTTAACTGGTTCCCAGGCTCCAGCCTGGTAACGAGTAAAAGAGCCTGGCTTGGGGCAAAGGAGGAGGCAGAGCCTCCGGATCTGCGTTCCCAGGCTAGAGCCTGGGAACGAGCAATCAAAACATTCATGCTAAACCCCGAATTAGTACGCGCTGCTTTTGCAAAACCTCTGAGTACAGCTTTTCCAACTCAGTAATATTCTGACTGAGAGTGTATCGCTCCATCGCCCGTTGGCGTGCTTTTTGACCAAGCAGCATTCCCAACTCAGGATGATCGCAAAACAGCGGCAGCAAGGTTTGCAACTGACTTCGTACCCGCTGAGTATTCAAAACTATCCCCGCGCCTTCCTCCAAGGCCTCGCCGTCAGCACCGGCATCGGTTGCCAAACAAGCTAAACCGCAGGCCATCGCTTCCAGCAGCGACAGCGACAGTCCCTCCACCAAAGAAGGCAAAATAAATACGTCTGCACCCCGCAGAATTTCGATCCGGCGTTCCTCCTCGGCAACAAATCCGAGCCACACAATGCCATCATCTTCGCCGTAAAACAGTTGCAGCGAGGCGGCTAGGGGCCCGTCGCCTACGATAGCCAATACGTTCCCAGGGCCAAAATTACAGTGTTTCCAGGCCTTGAGCATCGACTCGACATTTTTCTCCTGGGCAATGCGGCCTTGGTAAACAAAAATTCGATCGGCCTTTAATTCCGACTTCAACCCCGAAGGCCCTGGAGAATATTTAACAGCATCCACGCCGTTGGGAATCACAGCCACCCGTTCCTGTGGCACTCCCAACTTCACCAATATATCCCGCTGAATCTGAGAAAATACGATCGTCGAGTCGTAGTTAGCCAAAAACGGAGCGTACAGTTGATACATCAGGTGTTGGGTGCCTGATGTCAAATTCCGCAATTTGCGATCGAACGGCGGGTGAAAAGTCGCCACCAGAGGCAAATTCAATTCTTGACAAATTTCCGGCAGCAGAAAGTCTAAAGGCGAAAGCGTCAGGGAAGCGTGAACCACATCTGGTTTCAGCCGCCGCAGAGATTTCATCAGCACTGTGCGGGACTTGAGAGTGGGAATCGTATAAATTTGCGATTTGTAGTGACAGGGTAAAGAGACTTCGTTGCAACTGGCGGACGAGAGCGAAGTGGTATATGAGGTTTGAGTAATTCCCTTTCCCCATGAACCATTTGCCATGCTCCACCCCGTATTGTTCCTGTCCAGTGAGTCCGCCTCTTGGGCAAAGTGCAGGAAACTAACCTGGTATCCCCGGTCTAATAGTGCGTTGGTGACTTCCCTGGAGTAAGTGACGTTACCGCAAAAAGGTGATTTTTTTCCTAGCCAAGCGATGTGCATTCCAGTAAATCAGAGTTTGTTATTTATTTAGATTCGATCGACTTTGCTATTACTGCTACGGAAAATATACCAGGTTAAGACACCCCCAGCCATCGCTAATCCTGCTAAACCCAAAAATACTGTCGGCAAACCCAGAAATGTTTCGGCTACCCCGGCCAAAGCCAACGGTAAACTCAAAGCGATATTAGTGGCATTGTTTTGCAGCCCGAAGACTTTTCCCCGCATTTCTTCTGGAGTTTCTGCTTGAATTGTAGTCTGCATCGGCACTCCCACCAATGAGGCAAATAAACCCAACAGGGTAATGAACAGCACCGATAGCCACAAATGGTGTGTAAATGCAGAAAGGCCCATCAGAGCAAGTGCCATGCCAATCGAGCCGATTAAACTCAGTTGAGAGTGAGAAAATTTATGGCCGAGATAGCCGACTGTCGTCGCCCCAGCAGCCATGCCAACGCCCACCGCCGCCAGCAAAAAGCCAAATTGTGATGCTTTCATACCGGGGAGGATTTCTGCCAGCCGAACTGCTAGAACTGCCAAGGCTGCAAAAATGGAAAATAGAATAATTAGTTGAATTAAAGCATTGCGGACTTTCGGTTGATCGTTGATGTAACGCAGCCCATCTCGCAAATCTGCTAAGGGGTGCGGCGGTTCGTGTTCGACTTCGTTTTTTTCGCCTGTTTGCATCGACAGCAAGAGCACTCCGGCGAAGGCGTAACTTCCCCCTACTACTAATTCTTTGCCGATGCCGAGTCCGCCGCCGAGGTTGGAAAATAGGGTGTCGGCTAAAGCTAGTAAGGGTTCTCCGACTGCGAAGCCAATAATCACCGACCCCATCATGGTTGTGGTGTAGAGGGAGTTTGCTGATAGCAGGTGGCGGCGTTCCACAATTAGGGGAATCACTGACTGTTCTGCTGGGGCGAAAAATTGAGTTAGAGTCGAGACTAGGAATGTTACTAGCAGCAGCAAGCAGAATCCGAGCGGCAGTTGACCAAGTTCCCACCCGTCAGAGAGCCACAGTAGCACGGGCAAGGTTAACACAAAGGCTCCCCGGAGGAGGTTTGTGGCGACGAGCACTGCTTTTTTCGACCAGCGATCGACATACACGCCTGCAGCGGCCCCGAACAGCACTGCGGGAATGGTAAAGGCGATCATGATTGCCGATACCCACCTGCTGATGGTTTGATCTGGCGCTTGAAAGCGGCTGGCTACGAGGGCGATCGTCAGTACGAGATAAACTTTATCTGCTAGTTGGGAGAAAACTTGCCCACTCCACAATGCTAGAAAATTTGGGTTTTTGAGCACTGGCAGAAATCCCGTTTGTTTTTCGGGAATTTCGGCTACTGCTTCGGAGAGTTCTGCTGCTGGCTCTGGTGTGGGAACCGGGGGGATTGCTTCGGGCTGTGGGCTATTGCCCTTGTTCCAGTCTGGTGCTGGAGTTGTGGGGTATTTATCCATTTCTGGGTCTGGGACGTTGCTCCATTGTCGATCGGCGGAGACGGGATAAGAGTCAAACTCTGGAAAATTTTCTCGTTCTTCCATCTTGTGGTGGGTTACGGCTAAAACAGATATTGTCAAATCAGAATCAGACAGTCGCATCATAGAATTTGGGGTGGATAGCCTGGGGTGGTTGAGGTTGGGGGGATGGGAATTTGAATTTGAGGTGGTTAACCCCTAAGTTTATTAATAATCTCGTAACTTTATCTCTATCTATTATCTGATGTCGCAACAACCTTGAGAATTTACCTGAAATTGCCTACAGGTTCGGGTATCCCCCCGGCTGGAGGTGCGATGTACGATCGCCCCTTCACCTATTTAAATCCACACTCAAAATTTAAAACTCAAAACTCTCTAGGTAGGTGTCGATCGAGCTTCCCGACCGAATCGTGCAACCTAAATGATACTGGGCATATTGTCGCAAAATATTTTCTACTGATACCCAAGTTGTTCGATCGGCAATCCCCTCTCCTAGTTCTGGACTAGCCAACTGTTGCAGCGCTGCTAATTCCTTAGCATTAATCTCGAAATTTGTCAAGTGTTTGCTGCCATTTGTTTGCCGGGAACGGGAAGCGGATTTGTACAAGCTACCGATTTCTGAAGAGAGTTCTGCCTCTAGGTTAGCTAGCTCGGACAAGCTGAAGGTTCCCCCAGAGGGTATACTAAACCCGGTTTGCCAGTTCGGATCGGTGAAATTTGGGATCAGCGGCTGTCTGGTGGCGCAGCAAACTTGGACTTGGGGCGCGAGGCCGGCTAAGGCTAGCAGGTGAAAAATGCCGTGGCTGAGGTGGGCGACAAGCACGGCGGCGGATTGGATTTCTGTGCGATCGGACAAACGCTCTAAACGGCTCAAATGTTCGCCCAGCAACCAAAAAAGTTCTTCTTGGGGCTCATCGGAAAGGGCGCTGGCGATCGCTAATTCGGCCAGATATTGCGCCGCGGAGAGTTTTCCGAGGTTGCGGCTCAAACCCGGATGGGATTGTACCGTGTCGGCTTGGGTAATTTTGTCGAGCGATCGGCCTTTGGCAATTAGCAATTCGTTGACAACAAATAATTCACTTCTACCGCCAATGGTCGATCGTTGTTTGCGAACACCCGGTGCTACGGCTCGAATTAAGCCGAATTCCCGCGTCAAAATTGTCAGCACTCGATCGGATTCGCCCATCGGCGCACTCTTAAGATTGATTCCAGTTGCTTTGTAAGTTCGAGTCACTCGATTTTAGATTTTAGATTTTAGATTTTAGATTTACAAGGACAGTAGCAAAAACAGTCCGCGACGCAGAACTTTTATTAGATACTCGTTACCAAGCTCTGCCTGGTAACGCAGATCCAGAGGCTCTGCCTCCTAATCCCAGCCGAGGCAGAGCCTCTAAATATGGATTCCCAGGCCGAGGCTTGGAACCAGTTAATGACTAATGACAATTGCCCACTGTCAACTGACAACTGTCTAATGACTTTTATCTAAATTATCCCGCTGGCGAAGTAATTCAGGCCCGCGAGAAGTCCCCAAACGAGTTGCCCCAGCTACTACCAAATCTAGAGCTTGTTCATGAGTACGAATTCCGCCCGCCGCTTTAATCCCGATCCTTCCCTTCGTAACTTCTTTCAGCAGTCGTACATCGTCAACTTTCGCCGGGCCAAAAAAGCCAGTGTTGGTTTTGATGTAGGCGACGCCGGCTTCCATACAAATCTCAGCCGCTAATTGTTTTTCGGCATCGGAAAGGAGCGAACTTTCGATAATTGCTTTAATGGTGAGATTGGTTTCTTCGCAAATTTGGGCTAGTTCCCGGTGGAATTCGTCGATTCTTCCCGCTTTCAACAATCCTAAGTTAACGGAGACATCTAACTCTACGGCTCCATTATCTGCTGCTTCTAGAGCTTCGTAAACTTTCACCGTTGAAGTCGAAGCACCGGTGGGAAAACCTATAACTGTACAGACTTTGGGACGTTTGCCGTGCAGCAGCTCAACTGCTTGTCTGACGTAGGCGGGATACACGCAAACTGTGACAAAGCCAAATCTCTCTGCTTGTTGGCAACAGTGTTCTACTTGCTCTGGCGTAGCGGTGGGGTCGATCAGGCCGTAGTCGATCAAGGGGGCAATATCGATGTCTGCCTGGTTTGCAGCCATTGCTGTTTTTTCTCCGAAGTAACTACTTCCTTATTATGTAGCGAATTTACCAAAATCTTCGACCGAAAGCAGCCTGGGTACAACCCCCCGGATTCATCCGTGAGGTCGCTTTCCCCCATTCTTCAATCAAAAATCAAAAATCAAAAATCGATTGACTTTACTCCGACCTCGATCAAGTACAAATATTCAATTCGCTGCTCGTAAAAACTCTTGTGGGAATTGGTTTCTCAATTAAAATCAAAAAAATAATATTTTGGTATCTGCCTTTAGATACATTTTTGATCTTTCTTTAGGTATACTTTGTTAAAAGGAGTTACGGTAGAGCCTGCGTCGGCTACGCTATGGCAGAGCCTGGTAGCGGCTACTGTTTTTACTTTTAGTAGTGCTTTAAAAACATAAAAGCCAGTGCCAAGCATGAATCATTTAGAACTCGAACAAGAAATTGGGAAGATGGCTAGAGCGATGATGACTCGCAATAGCTTAATTGGTAAGGATTTGATTGCGGATCTCAGAGGGAGGCTGCCTGTTGACAGTTTAGCTGCTTTGATGATTGTCAGTATTGAGCGTTTGATTTGGTATGACTGTGAGTCCGTGATCTGGAGTTTGAGTTATTTGATTCCTGCTGACGTGATGGAAGAAATTCGCCGAATCACTGCCCTGGTTGTTTGCCAGCGGTTGATGGGCAAGGGTTTTGTGCTGGGGAAAGATTTTAGTATTGATGGAACAGGCCAGTTGATGTTGAGTGAGAATGCTAAAACAGCAGTTGTGGTTGCTTAAATTGGGCAAGCAGAAGTAGAAGCTATTAGCACTAGGAGATTTGCAGTTAGACTTGGGGCGCCCTAGGACTCTTTGTGTAACTGCAAACCTAATTCGGGATGCGGTGGTAAGAGTTGCGTGATTCACCGAAGAACGAGACGGAAGCCCCTGGCTTTAGACATGGGGAGGAAGTCGGTAGCGGTTTCAACCGCCGACCATATTTTTTGATTGGTGGTTTTGTAGGCATACTTGAATCTTTAATCAAGAATACTATGCTAATATAAACCCAGGAGGAAAACAGAGTGTATGGATGCCAGCAAAATCTAATTAGTCCAGACAAAGACTTGAAAGCAATCTTAGAGTTTTTGTGCAGTGAAGCCTCAAAGTTAATTAATTGTGGAACTTATTATGCCCGACAACTATTCTTCAAAACGGGAAGGATACCGAGTAAAGCCAAGCTGCATAAAGTTCTAGGAACGGACAATCGGAACATTCATTACAAAGCTTTTTATTCAGATACCGCACAGCAGATATTGAGTAGCGTGGCTGAATCTTTCAATTCCTATGTAGGCTTACTGGCTGGAGTTAAAGAAGGGACAGTGACGCAACATCCAAGACTTCCTGGATACAGACAAGGCGGATTAGCGCTGGTGACATTTACAGGTAGATCGGTCAAATTAAAAGATGGAATGTTACGATTTCCTTTAGGGAAGCAAATTAAAGCTTGGTTTGGCATAGATGCGTTCTATCTAACCATGCCATCTAACTTAGAACATTCTTCTATTCGAGAGTATAGGCTCTTGCCTAGAAATGGATGTTTCTATCTGGAATTGGTTTACCAAAAAGAAGCTGTCCAATCCTCTGTTACCGTTGATTCTGTATTGATGATAGATCATGGGATGGACAACTGGATAACTTGTGTTAGCAATATTGGAACTTCATTCATCGTAGACGGAAGGCATCTCAAGTCCATCAACCAAGGCTATAACAAACGAGTGGCAACCTTGATGTCGGGAAAAGATAATGGATTCTGGTCGAAAAGACTGGAACGGCTGACCGAAAACAGAAATAGAACAATGCGGGATGCAGTTAATAAAGCTGCTCGTAAAGTCATCAATCATTGTGTATCATCCCAGATAGGTACAGTCATATTTGGATGGAACACGAATCAGAAAGATTTGATAAATATGGGTACAAAGACCAATCAAAAATTTGTTCAGATTCCCACGAGTAGGTTAAAAGATAGAATAGCTCAACTGTGCGAACAGTACGGAATCAAATTCGTCGAAACCGAAGAATCATATACTTCAAAAACTTCATTTCTCGATGGTGACGAACTGCCTAAAGTCGGCGAAAAACCCGAGTGGTGGAAAGCTTCTGGAACAAGAGTAAAACGTGGATTATATCGGACAGCGAAGGGGTGGCTAATTAGGGCTTGCTGAATATATCGATGGCACTTGACGTAGCCTGGGTTATGCGCTCGCGAGAGCGAGGGTAAAGT